>JAENJD010000079.1 GCA_016844605.1 Steroidobacteraceae bacterium | reverse complement strand
GCATCTCGGGCACCAACTGTACGGGCACCTTCAACCCGCGCGTGTTGCCGGATGCCGGTCTCTCGGACCTGGTGGCGGCAGGACGGGTCAACGGGGATTCGCGCTTCGCGGACTTCAACGGCGACGAGCGCGACGATGTATTCAGCAGCACGTTTTCGCCGGCAAGCGACACCGCCTCGCGCGCGGTACTGAGCGTCAATCAGGGCACGGGCAATTACGCGACGGCTGCCGGCGTCACGGCACTCGGCGTCGGCGGATTCGGCGGCACGCTGCTGGCCGCAGACTTCGACAACGACAACGACATCGACCTGTTTGCACCCAATGATCACACGCGCGGCGATGCGGTGCGGACTACGTCCCGCGCGGCGGTCAGGCGGTCGATTTCAACGAAGACGGCCGCGTGGACCTGTTGTTCGGGTCGCGGCTCCTGATCAACAACGGCGATGGCACCTTCAGCGACGGCAGCGTCGCGGCAGGCATTCCCGTGCGTGCCGATCAGGGACTCAAGCTCGCCGATATTGACCTCGACGGCGATCTGGACCTTATCCATCACGACGGCGCGGTCACGCGCCTCTATCTCAACGCAGCCGGCGTGTTCGACGGTGGAACGATAGTCAACGAGGACACGACGCAGGCGACCCTCGGGCTCGGACTGAATGCCTGCGACGTCAATGGCGATGGCTTCGAAGACGTGCTGGTCGCGAAGAATGTCGTGGCCACAGATAAAGGCGTGCCAAAGCTCCTGATCAACGTCAATGGCCAGCTGATGGCATCCGCCATTCCGGACGAAATCGTCAAGGACAGCGGCGATCTCATCGCGCACAACGACCTGATCGCCTGCGGAGACGTGGACAACAACGGCGTGATCGACTTCGTCTCGCGCTGGGGCCAGAGCTACCGGCTGCTCAGGGCCGCATCGTCATTGTCGACGCGCATCAGGATCCGGGTACTCGGCTCCGGAGGCGAACATAACCAGCAGGGCCGGATTGTCAGGATCGTGCCGCGCTCGTATCCAAACCGGATCATGACGCGCGTAATCGAATCGGGCTCCGGCCTGCAGTCACAGAATCAGTACGACCTGCTGGTCGGCGCTCCGTGGCTCGGCACTTACGACATCGCGGTGCGGTTCCGTAACGGCGTCGTGAATGGGACGGTGGAACCGGGTGGGGCGGTGACGATCTTCGAGGATGGCCGGGTCGAGACCGGCCTGAAGTAGGCGATCGCCCCGGCATTCAGCCGAGTGCTTGTTCCAGATCCGCGATCAGGTCGTCGGTGTCCTCGATGCCGACCGACAAGCGCACCAGCGAGTCAGTGATTCCCAATCTTGCGCGCGCCTCCGGCGGCACCGACGCGTGCGTCATGATCGCCGGATGATCGACCAGGCTCTCGACACCCCCGAGGCTCTCCGCCAGTGTGAACAGCTCCAGGCGCTCCAGGAAGCGCCTTGCTTCGGGCAGGCCTCCCTTCAGGAAGAAGGTCACGATGCCACTGTGGCCGTTCTTCATCTGGCGCAGGGCGAGCGCGTGCTGTGGATGCGACGGCAGGCCCGGGTATAGCACGCGTTCCACCTGACCATGACGCTCGAGCCAGCCTGCGATTACAAGCGCACTTTCGCTCGACTGACGCATGCGTAGTGGCAGCGTCTTGAGTCCCCGCAGCGCGAGAAAGCTGTCGAATGGGCCGGCAACTGCGCCCACTGCGTTCTGCAGGAAGCCGATGCGCTCGGCCAGGCCTTCGTCCGCGACGACGACGACGCCGCCGACCATGTCCGAGTGGCCGTTCAGGTACTTGGTTGCCGAGTGCATGACGATGTCGGCGCCCAGTTCCAGTGGCCGCTGGATCCACGGGCTCGCAAAGGTATTGTCCACGACCGTCAGGATGCCCCGCTTTCGCGCGACTTCCGCGAGTGCCGCGATATCCACGAGCCTCAGCATCGGATTGGTCGGAGATTCGATCCAGATCATCCGCGTCCCGGGGCGGATCGCCGCGAGCGCGGCCTTCGGGTCCGTCATGTCGGCAAACGTGAAATCGAGGGCAGCCGAGCGCCGGCGGACGCGTTCGAACAGGCGGAATGTGCCGCCATAGAGATCGTCCATCGCCAGCACGTGACTGCCGCTCTCGAGCAGGTCCATCAGCGTCGCGGTCGCCGCCATGCCGGATGCGAACGCATAGCCATTCGTGCCGCCCTCCAGATCCGCGATGCAGCGCTCCCAGGCCATGCGCGTCGGGTTCTGGGTGCGCGAGTATTCGTAGCCCTTGTGTACACCGGGGCTTTCCTGGGCGTAGGTGGATACCGCATAGATCGGCGGCATCACGGCGCCCGTCGTCGGGTCGGGCGACTGGCCCGCGTGGATGGCGCGGGTCGAAAAACCCAGGGGTTTCTTGTCGTCGCTCATGTAATGCCTCAGTTGGTAACGGCCGCACCCATCTGGCGGCGCAGGTAATTGAGCACGTCGGCGCGCGTAATCAGCCCGTGGAACTGCTCGCCCTCCATGACGGCCGCATAGGGCTGCACATCGAGCATCGCAACGAGGTTCCTGAGCGACATGGTGGGGTCCACGACCAGGAAATTCGTGTGCATTGATTTGCGCACCGGTTCGTTGAAGCGCTCGGGATCGCCGAACGCATGCCGCATGATGTCGTCCTCATCGATGAAGCCGACCAGCCGGTCAGCCTCCATCACCGGAAGCTGGCTGAATCCGGCATTGCGCAGGCGGTTGTGCGCCGTCGTCAGCACGTCTTCCGGCCCGACCGTGATGGTAGCGCGCTCGCCGTGCAGCCTGCCGATCAGGTCGCGCAGATCGCCGTGCTGCTGCCGGTGGGTGAATCCCTGGTCTTCCATCCAGAAATCGTTGAAGAGCTTCGACAGATACTTGTTCCCGGTGTCGCAGGCGAATGTAACCACGCGCCTGGGCTTTTTTTGCTCGCGGCACCAGCGCAGCGCCGCCGACACCAGCGTGCCGGTGGACGAGCCGACCAGCAGGCCTTCCTTTCGCAGGATTTCGCGGGCAGTCGCAAATGATTCACTGTCCGGAATGCTGTAGGCCCTGTGGCACATCGAGAAATCGCAGATGTCCGGGATGAAATCCTCGCCGATGCCCTCCACCAGCCAGGAACCGGCCTTGCCCATCTGGCCCTCATTGATATGGCTTGCAAGAACGGATCCTTCCGGGTCCGCCAGCACGATCTCGATGCCCGGCGCATGTTCCTTGAAGCAACTGGTGAGCCCGGTGATCGTGCCGCTCGATCCGACACCGACGACGACCGCGTCCACGCGCCCCTGCATCTGCTCGAGAATTTCCGGCCCGGTCGTCATCGCGTGGGCTTTCGGGTTGTCCGGATTGGCGAACTGGTTGATGTAATACGCGCCCTGCTCACGCGCGATCCGCGCCCCGACGTCCTGGTAGTACTCCGGATGGCCTTTCACCACGTCCGAGCGAGTCAGCACGACCTCAGCGCCCATCGCGCGCAGGTTGAATATTTTTTCCTGGCTCATCTTGTCGGGCAGCACAAGTATCACGCGGTAGCCTTTTTGCGCAGCCACCAGTGCGAGCCCGAGTCCGGTATTGCCGGCCGTCGCCTCGACGATCGTGCCGTCGGGCTTGATGTCGCCGCGCCGCTCTGCCTCCTCGATCATCGACAGACCAATGCGATCCTTGATGGATCCCGCGGGATTCATCAGTTCGAGCTTCAGGTACAGCTCGCAGGGGCCGGTGTCGAGCCGACGGACTTTCAGCATCGGTGTCCTGCCGACCATGTCGAGGACATTGTCGTAGACCATCATGGTTGTCGCTCCACGCGCACGCTACTATGAGGGCGGATTGTACCGGGAGACGTGACGTGCGTTGGCGACCGTTGCTGTGGGCCATGCCGGTCGCCACCGGCCTTGCTTGGGTTCTTGCATCGCCGCTGGCCGCGGCGGAATCGGTCACTGCTCTGATCCAGGACGACGCCCGCGTGCAGCAAGCTGTCGAGAGCTCACGCGAGCGATTTCTGGCGGGGCAGCAATTCGACAGGCTCGATGTGACCGTCCTCCTCGCCACACCGTCAGGGCTGTGGCTCCGTGGCAGCGTCGGCGGGGACCGGCCGTGGTACCCCGCAAGCTGCGTCAAGCTCGGCTACGCGATCGCCGCTACCCATTGGTGCGCCGCGCGCGGGACCGCACCGGACTGCCTCGACGCCTCCGTTCGGCCGATGCTTCAGGATTCGGACAATGTCGCGACCGGCATGGTCGTGGATGCGATCAGTGGCGTGACGAATGGCCCCGTGGAAGGAGCGGATTTCGGTGCCTGGCTGGCGCGACGCCTCTATACGGAGGACTTGCTGCAGAGCCACGGACTGCTGGGCGGCCAGCGCCTGGTGAACAAGACCTATCCGACAAACTCGGGTGAGATGCCGCGGGAGCTCGAAAACCTCGCACTCGAAAAGCACGGCCGTAACTCGATGACGGCCGACGGATCGGCTCTCTTGATGCTCGCTCTCGTCACCGGCGAATTCGGCGCAGGCGCCACGGATTACCTGCGCACACGGCTGCGTCGCCCCCTGATCTCACCAAATAGCGCCATGGGCGGCGGATTCCCGGAAGGTACGGTCTTCGAGAGCAAGATTGGCTCTGCCTACGACACGCTCGCGGAAATCGTGCACGCCGGGCTGCCGGACGGCCGCAGGATCATCATCGCCGCCTACTCGAATGGACGGGATCCCGAGGGTCCGGACGAACAGGATCCCACGTCGCTCGCCGGATTCGCCGCGCTGCTGCTCGAACAGCTGAACGCATCGCAGGCGGTTTCCAATCGGCCGAATGATGACTGAGGCCGCCAGGCGCCTGCGCGGCGTGCTGCTGATGCTGGCCGCCGTCGGCGTCTTCGCAATCATGGACGCCCTGATGAAACAGCTGACCGGCAGCTATCCGGCGATCCAGATTGCCTGCCTGCGGGGCGCCAGTTCGCTGCCATTCGTCGCCATCTCATACCTGGTGACGGGCAAGCTGCACCTGCTGCGGCCGGTGCGCTTCGGCCTCCACATCCTGCGCGCGGCCCTCGCGATCGTGATGATGTGGGGATTTCTCTGGGCGCTTTCACGTGCCAGCATGGCGGACACCTATGCCGTGTTCATGTCCGCGCCGCTCCTGGTCGTGCTCGCGGCCTCATGGATACTCGGAGAAAAGGTCGACCGGCAGCTGTGGTTCGCAATCGTTGCAGGGCTCGGCGGAGTGTTCGTGATGCTTCGGCCCTCGGTCGCGGGCCTTGTCAGCTTCGCCGGGCTTGCGACACTCTTGTCAGCGCTGGCCTATGCGTTCGTGGTCGTTCTGGTCCGGGTGCTGGCCCGCACCGACACGACAGCATCGATGGTGTTCTGGTACCTGCTGATGTTGTCCATCGGTGCCGGTGCGCTGGCGGCACCTGGCTGGGTGCCGTTGCATGCCGACCACTGGCCCTGGATCGTCGCGATTGGCCTGACGGGCTGGGCCGGCCAGCACCTGATCACGGATGCCTTTCGCCTGGCGCCCGCCTCGCTCGTGGCCCCCTACGAGTACACGGCACTGGTCTGGGCGGTCGGCATTGACTGGATCGTCTGGCAGGTGCTGCCGGGCGCCCGGATGATCATCGGCTCCACAATCGTGGTCGGGGCGGGCCTGTATCTGCTGCACCGCGAGCGACAACGCACTTAGGCGGATCGCGCTATTCTTCAGCCCCATGGAATTCCTGGAAAATCCCTTCGTCACGAAGCTCATTGCCGAAATCGCGGCAGTGCTGATCATATTCGTGGTCGGCTTGCTGATCGGCAGGTACCGGGAGCGCAAGCATCAGCGAGGCAAGAGCCTCGATGAATACGATTTCTACCCGTATGCCTCGACCCGCGAGAACTTCGCGGAATTCAGCCTGCACGATTTCCGCCTGGGCATGCATTATTTCCTGCGCAACACCGACTCACGCGCCGCGCGGCAACTGATCTTCATCGGCGAACAGAATGGCGTCCGGCAGGCACTCGAATCCGAAGAGCGCCACGCCTACGAGAAATTATTCACCAAGTACGGCGGCACGAGTGTCGTCGATGACAACCGCGAATTCCTGGACAACTACCGGAATCTCGTGCGGCTGATCGGGCGCACCTTCCCGAACATGGGCATCGAGGTCCTGCTGCACGATCTCTCGAACCCGACCCGCTCGATTGTGAGCATCGAGAGCGGCGAGGTCACCGGCCGCACGCTCGAAATGGGCACGACGACACTGCTGATCGACCTCAAGAAGCGCCGGGCGCAGAATCAGGACAAGCTCAACTACGAGCTGAATATCGGCTCGCGGCGCTTCAAGTGCACGACGATACCGATCGTGCGCAAGGACTACGGTGTGATCGGCGCCGTCTGCATCAATATCGACATCAATTACATCCGCGATGACGTGCTCGCCTCAGCCGAGCGTGTGCAGGAGTTCCTGCGGAACTACTGCCGAACCGATATGCAGCTCGAGGAGAACATCCTGAGCCGGGACGAATATCAGAAAGCGCTGCAGGGCAAGAAGCACTTCCGTGACGGTACCCGCTAGCGCGAGGCGGCGTCTGCCGCGCGGTCGGCCTTCATCTGGCGGATATTGATCGGCCGTATCTCGCTGATCGGGCAGCGATCGCGCCCGACACCAACGTGATCGAAGGTCGTGATCTGGCTTCCCGTCGAACTCACGTGGATTGCATTCGCGAATTGCAGGTCAGGACAACCGTCCCAGATCGTCACCAGGTAGGCCTCGTTGACGCCGGCCCACAGGACCAGCCGGTTACGGGACAGGGGCCGCCATGACTGCAGCCGGAATGACGTGAAACCCCGGATCGGCTCGCCTGCGTAGTCGAGGTAGGAGAGCGATTCCTGGTCCGTATTGCGGCGCGGCCCACTGGCGCATCCGGCAAAGAGCATGGCAATCAGGACCAGCATGACGAGTTGTTTCATGGTTTTGACCCTCAAGGCTATGACCATCGGCCCCGGAGTCCGGTTCCACGATTATCGGCGTGCAGGTCCGCTAGCGCGCCAGGTCTTTCACCAGGCTGTGCCATTGAAGCAGCGCGACGTCGATGGCCGCGAGCGGGATGCGCTCGTTGAGTCCGTGGGCAAAATTGTCCCTTGGGTGCATGTTCAGGCCAGAGACGCCATAGCTCGGCACGCCCAGATTGCGGAAATACAGGCTGTCGGTCGCACCAGCCGACATCGAGGGGACGATCGGCAGGCCCGGGGCATACAGGTCGATGGCCTTGCGCAGCGCCTTCATGACGTCATCGCGAAGCGGCGAGGCATCACTCGGCACCGGCTTCAAGAGAATCGTGACCCGTGCCGTCGGATCTTCGATCACCTGTACCAGGGTTTCCTTGACGCTTTCGATCGTGACACCGGGAAAAACGCGGCAATTGACATTGACCATGGCGCTTTGCGGCAGCGCGTTCTTCGCATGTCCGGCCTGCAGCATCGTCGCCACGCAGGTCGTACCGAGCTGCCCGACGTACTCGGGCTTCGATGTCAGATATGCAATGGCCTCGGGATCCGCAGGATTCTCCGCGTAGCGGCGCATCACCGCGCCGTCCTCGCCTGCGGTCAACTTGCCGGCCTCGCGGAAATAGGCCAGTGTCAGCTCGCTCGTCTGCGTCGGAAACCGGTACGCGGCGATGCGATCGATCGCCCGCGCGAGATGATAAATCGCGTTATCAGTACTCGGGCGGCTGCTGTGCCCGCCGGGGCTCGTGAAGCTCACCTCGAAATCGGCGTAGGTCTTCTCCGCAGCCTGCATGCCATACACGATCGGCATGCCGTCATCGCCGAGGTTGGCGCCTCCGGCATCACTGTTCAGGTACATTTCCGCGTTACTAAGTTGCTTTGCGAGGACTGCGGTCGTTGCCTGCAGCGTCTCTTCATCACCGCTCAATGCGAGCAGGATGTCGCGCGAAGGCTTGAATCCCTCCGCCTTCAGCCACAGGAGCGTAGCGACAATGGTCGAGACACCGAACTTGTTGTCGGATGAGCCGCGACCAAAGAGAAAGCCATTCTCGATGACCGGTGTGAACGGATCGCGCTGCCAATGCGCCTTGAGCGCCGGCACGACGTCCATGTGTCCGCCGAGTACGATCGGCTTGGCGTCCGGGTTCTTGCCGCGGTAGCGCGCAACGAGGAACGCCGTGTCCTCGAATGGCGTGATCGTGATGTCCTCGCGGGCGAAGCCGCCTGCTTCCAGGACCCCGGCGAGATATGCCGCGTAGGCCGGAACATTGTCCTGGCCCTCAAAAGTTATGAATGAAACCGAGCGCTGCAGAATCTCCAGCGCGCGGGCCGAGACATCTGCAGGCACGGTCGGCGGGGCTTTGCCCGCAGCCATGGCGTTCGCCATGACGAGGCACAGGAAAGTGGCGCCCAGGCCAATTCTGGTCGGGATCGGATTCATCGGGAGATTCCTTTTCAGAGGGCCCGCGCAGTGTGCCAAGACGACCCCATCTGCTGCAAGCACGGCACATCAAGCTGGGTTAGAGTATCCACCATGCGCAGGTACCCGGCCGCATGATTGTCACCGTCCTGCTGGCGGCACTGGGCGTGCTCGCGGTGGCATTCACTGCAGTGCTCATCCAGACCGCCTGGCGCCGCAGTGAGCTTCGACCGACACTGGAATCGATCGGGCTCGGCGCCGTCACCAACTTCTTCGACACGCTCGGTATCGGCTCCTTCGCCACAACGACCGCGTGGATCAAGCTGCGCAAGCTCATCCCGGACAGCTATATCCCGGGGACGCTGAATGTCGGGCATGCCCTGCCGACCGTCGCTCAGGCCTACATCTTCATACAGCTCGTCAGCGTCGACCCGGTGCTGCTGGCGGCCTGCATCGCCGCGGCAGTCGTCGGTGCAATTGTTGGCGCGCCGATCGTCGTGCGCCTGCCGGTGCGCGTCGTGCAGGGGGTGGTCGGCATCGCGCTGCTCATTGCCTCATCGCTGTACGCGCTTTCCAACCTGGGGAAGATGCCGGTCGGCGGCGACGCGCTTGCCCTGGCAGGCGGGCCATTGGCCATTGCCGTGGTCGGGCATTTCGTGATGGGCGCGCTGATGACCTTCGGCATCGGGCTCTATGCGCCCTCGCTGATCCTGCTGTCGCTGCTCGGCCTGAACCCGATCGCGGTGTTCCCGATCATGATGGGCGCCTGCGCATTCCTGATGCCGGTCTGCGGGATGCGTTTCGTTCGCGCCGACCGCATCAACCTTCGCGTCGTCATCGGGCTGGCACTCGGTGGCATACCACTCGTGCTGGTCGCCGCCTTCCTTGTTAAATCATTGTCGCTCGTGACACTGCGCTGGGGAGTCGTGGTGGTCGTGCTCTACGCGGCCGTGCTGCTGCTGCGCTCGGCGATGAAGCCGTTGGCGCAAAAATAATCTGATCCG
>JAENJD010000078.1 GCA_016844605.1 Steroidobacteraceae bacterium | reverse complement strand
GGGCGAAGCGCTGGCGGCGAATCACACCGGGCGGCTTCGCAATTTCATAACGGATGAGAATAGTCCCGCGATCGCGCTTTTTCATGCTGCGCGCGTGGACCGCAATGAAGAAGGCGACTGGTATGGCGAGCATGCGGGCAAGTGGTTGTACGCGGCAGCAAAAGCTGCGTGGCGCACCGGTGACACAGGGCTCGCTGCCACGGTCCGGCGCGTCGCGGATTTCCTGGTCGGCGTGCAGGACGCGGATGGGTATCTGGGCACCTATGCGCCTGCGCGACGCTTCATGCACAAGCAGGCGCCGGGGCCGCGAACCTGGGATGGCGCGCCGGGCAAGCGCAGCTGGGACATCTGGACACACAGCCACCTGATTCTCGGCTTGCTCGAGGTCAACAGGCACTTTCCTGCTCCGGCGTATGTCGAGGCTGCGCGCAGGATCGGCGATCTCTGCTGGCGCACATTGACGGACGACGGGATCAACATCACTGAGCTTGGCAATCACCACGGCATGTCTGCCACCGTGCTGATCGATCCTGCGGTCGAGCTTTACTTCGCCACTGCCGACAAGAAATATCTGGAGCTGGCGCAACTGGTCCTGAGGCAGGCGAATGGCCGGGCGGAGCTCCGGCTGCTCGACCAGGCCCTTGCCGGTACGGATGTCGCCGAGATCGGGACCGGCAAGGCCTATCAGCTGTGCTGGAATCTCGTCGGCATCGCGAAGCTCCACCGTGCGACGGGCGACGCGCAGCTGCTTCGCGCGGTGCACCGGCTGTGGCAGAGCATTCGCAATGACCACCTCAGCCTGGGGGGCGGGCCATGGGGCGGTGTCGCACATCGCTCGCGCGAAGTGTTCAACCACCGCGGTTTTTTCAGTCCATACGGCTTTGTCGAAACCTGTGCGGTCCTGTCGTGGATCCAGCTCAATCGCGAGTTGCTGGAGATCACGGGCGAGGCGGGCTTCGCGGAGGAGATCGAGCGCTCGGCGTACAACGACCTGCTGGGCGCGCAGGCGCCGGATGGTGAGGACTGGTGTTACTACAGCTTTCCGAATGGCAGGCGCGTCCACACGACGTACTGGCGCTGCTGCAAGTCGAGCGGCGCGATGGCGCTGGAGGAATTGCCTGCGATCGCCTGCAGTCTGCGCGAGCAGAAGCACATCGCCGTCAACCTCTACGGCCCGGGTCGCGTTGCGCTCGCGACGGCCCAGGGAATCGTGACCCTCGAGCAGCTGACCCGCTATCCAGAGGACGGCGACATCCGCATCCTGGTCAATCCGGAACGGCCCGCCCGCTTTGCGATTTTCGTCCGGATACCGGGCTGGGCTGATCGGACTGTAATAAAGGTGAATGGTGTCGATGCCGGACTGGCCGCCACGCCGGGAACGTTTGTCTCCCTGGAGCGGGGCTGGCAGGCAAATGACGAAATCACGCTGAAGTTTCCGATGATTCCGATGATCCACCGGCAGACCAACCAGAGTGTCCAGGAATCGCGGGCGCCGGACGGCAGGCCGCTCAGTCAGGAAGTCCTGCGATTCGATCATGTCGCGATCACCCGCGGACCGCTGGTGTTTGCTACCGGCCTGATCGACGGATTCAAGCCGGAAGAGACGATCCGCATGCCCGCGGGGCCGGGCGATTCAGCGCTCGAGGTCCTCGACCCGCCCACGGGTTACCGGGGCCCTGCCATACGCCTGCATCTCGATAACCGGGCGCCGTTGACCTTCCTGCCTTACTACGAGGCCGGCGGGAGGCAGGACGGCGCCTGGCGCCTCACATGGCTGCAGCTGGCGCCAGTGAAGTGAGAATTTGTGATGTTTGAGTATAGGGATCACAGCTTCTTCTGCGCTGAAGGGTCGTCCAGACTTGTCCAGGTGACACCCACAGAGCGCACATTGCCCAGCCGGTCCGGTTCGCCTGGGCCGTTGAGCGGTTTGCGCGTGCTCGACCTGAGCGCCTACATCGCAGGACCCTATGGTTGCACCCTGCTGGCCGATCAGGGCGCCGATGTCGTCAAGATCGAGCCGCCGGACGGTGACAATCTTCGCGAATATCCGTCGACGCTTGAGGCCGAAAGCCGCGCGTTCATCGGTGTCAACCGCAGCAAACTGGGTCTCGCGCTCGACCTGAAGAAACCGGAGGGCCTGGCGGTATTGTTGCGCCTTGTGCGCAAGGCCGACGTGCTGGTGCACAATTTCCGGCCCCGGATTCCGCAGCGCCTGGGAATCGACTACGAGCGCCTCGGTGCGATCAATCCGCGGCTGATCTATTGCGCCGTCAGCGGCTATGGCGAATCGGGGCCGCTCCGCGACAAGGCCGGCTACGATCAGGTGCTGCAGGCGATGACCGGCATGTGCGCGCAGCAGGGCAAGCGCGGCGGTTCGCCCGAAATCGTCTTTGGCTCAGTGGTCGATTATTACGCTGCCGCGCTGGTGGCTGCCGGCGTCGCCTCGGCGCTCTACGAGCGCGAACGGAGCGGCAAGGGGCAATACGTCGGCGTCTCCTTGCTGCGGAGCGCATTGACGATGCAGTCGGCGCGCCTGATATGGGCCGAGGGCGAGCCGCACGACATCGGTCGCGATTTCCGTTCCGGCGGCATCACGGGCATCTACCCGACCCGCGAGGGTTACATCTATGTCTCGGCGAACACCGCGCGTTTCTGGAAAGCGCTGTGCGAGCGGGTGAATCTTCCCGGGCTCGCCACGGATGAGCGCTACGATTCGGTGCGCAAGCGCGCCGAACTCGCCTCCGAGATCGTGCCGCGATTGCACGAGGCGCTGCGCGCGCGCACGGCACTCGAGTGGGAGGCCCATTTCGGCGACGACGTGCCTTGCGCTGCGGTACGAAATCTTGAAGACGTCTTCGACAATCCGCAGGTGCTCGCTGAAGAACTGGTGACGACCACGGAGCACCCGTTGGTGGGGCGCTATCGCGGCCTGACGCGATCGATCAAGTTCGACAGGACGCCCGGACCGGCGCCATTCGCCGCGCCTGTATTCGGGCAACACACCGACGCGATCCTGAACCAGGACGGCTACACACCGGAGGAATTGCAACAGCTGCGCCGCAACGGCGTCGTGCTGTGAATTAGCCTCGCGCGGGCCGGGAGCGGTGACCTCCCGGCTGCGCACCACCGACCCAAAACGCCTCCCAAGTCCCCGACCATTGCCCCGCGGAGAATATTTTCTCTGCGTAACCCATTGTTTTTGTTTAATTTTACGAAGGCCCTCAAAAAAGATCTCAAAAATAGCTTGCATCGGAGTCAGTGTTATAGTTAACTACAACACCAGAGGAGCCCAACAGTAGAACGGAACCCGGCGAAAGGCCGATCCGAAACGAAGCGAAGGAAAGGAGAAGGTCATGTTCACGAAGTACACAAGCAGCAAGCGGATGGCAGTCAGCGCGTTGGCGGCAGTCGCGATCGTGTCGTTCCACGCTGTGGCATTGGACCAGGGCCACTTAGCCTCGGCACCCCGCGGCACCGTGGAAGTCGGCGAACTCACCCTGATTGACACCACGCCCATCGCGTCAGTGACTCTGCCGGAAGTGACCGTGGTTGCGAAGCGCGAGTCCCCAGGCTCGTACTTTGCGGTTGCCACGGAGCTTCCGGAAGTCGTGGTGGTTGCGAAGCGGGTGGCCTACATGGTCGCCAGGGCCAATGCGGCGGACCAGGGACATTCAGCGAGCGCCAAGGGTTCCGGCGAAGGTGCTCTGCTAAAGTAGTCTGGTAGCGGGCCAAAACACTTACGGCACAACGCATGGACACCAACTGGAACGAAAGCCTGCCGATCTACCGCCAACTGCGCGACCGCGTGGTGGCAATGATCCTGGAAGGCGTACTGAATGATGGTGATCCCCTGCCGTCGGTCCGCAGTGTTGCGGCCGAGTACCGGCTAAACCCGCTGACGGTACTGAAAGGCTACCAGCAGCTCGTCGATGAGCAGCTGGTCGAGAAGCGCCGCGGCCGCGGCATGTTCGTCACGGAAGGCGCGCGTCGCGCGTTGATGAAGGACGAACGCCAGCATTTCCTCGAGGAGGAGTGGCCGAAAGTCGGCGCAAGGATCCAAAGACTGGGTTTCGAACCCCGCGAGTTGCTCGAAGCACTCGCCAAGGCGCCGCCCGCGGCAGCGTCCACGCTGACAGCAGCCCGCGAAGAAGAGGCGGACGAGGGAGATAAACGTGAGTGACCTGATCGTGGCGCGCGGGCTCACGAAGAGCTATGGCGCGACCCATGCATTGAACGACGCATCATTCAGCATCGGCGCCGGGCGCATCGTCGGCCTGATCGGACCGAATGGCGCCGGCAAGACTACAGCGCTGAAGGCCGTGCTGGGCCTCGCGCGATTCCAGGGCGAACTCTCGGTGCTGGGCCTCGACCCGTACAGGCAGCGCCACAAGTTGATGCAGGACGTGTGCTTCATCGCCGATGTCGCCGTACTGCCGCGCTGGATCCGCGTGCGCCAGCTGATCAACCTGGTCGCGGCGACACACCCGAAATTCCGTCGTGACATCTGCGAGCAGTTCCTCGCGCGCAGCGACATCAAGCGCGACAGCCGCGTCAAGGAACTGTCAAAAGGCATGGTGACGCAGCTGCACCTGGCGCTCGTGATGGCGATCGACGCCAAGCTCCTGGTGCTGGACGAGCCGACGCTCGGGCTCGATATTCTGATGCGCAAGCAGTTCTACGAAACGCTGCTGAACGAATATTTCGACGAGCAGCGCACGATTCTCGTGACGACCCACCAGGTTGAGGAGATCGAGCACATCCTGACCGACCTGCTGTTCATCGACCGCGGCCGCATCGTGCTGGACGCGACGATGGACCAAGTGCAGGAGAGCTACGCGCAGGTCGCGGTGCGCCCGGAGCAGCTTGAAGCCGCGAGGGCGCAGAAGCCGATTGCCGAGCGCCAGGGCCTGGGCCGCACGCACATGCTGTTCAAGGGCGTGGACCGCGTCGACCTCGAGCGCCTCGGCGATGTCGGCGTGCCGTCGGTCGCGGACCTGTTCGTCGCGGTGATTCAGGGAGCACGCGCATGAGCCGCTTTATCTGGTTAATCCGCCGCGAGATCTGGGAACACAAGGCGATCTGGGTGGCGCCGCTGATCGTGCTCGGCTGCCTGTTGCTGGCCGTCCTGACGGGTAATGTTCATCTTGGCCCGATCGGGGCGATGGATGCGTCCACCGCGCTCGGAACCCTGCCGCCGGATAAGCAGGTCAAACTGTTGCTGGTCGTGTACGCGGGCTTGGCACTCGTCGTCGACATGGTCATGGGAATCATCGCGTTCTTCTATGCGCTCGACTCGCTGTACGCGGACCGCCGCGACCGCAGCGTGCTGTTCTGGAAATCGCTGCCGTTGTCGGACGCGGAGACCGTGCTGTCGAAGTTCGTCGTCGCGGCAGTCGTGATCCCGCTGGTGGCGATGATCGGCGCGGTGCTCGCGCAGCTATTGGTCGCCGGCGGCGGCTCGGCAATGCTGGCGATGGCCGGCGTGTCCGGCGGCATCATGTGGCAGCCCGAAGCGCTGGTGGGGGGCGGGGCCGTAGCGGTCCTGTGGTGCATCACGGCGATGTTCTGGTACGCGCCGGTGATTGCCTACCTGATGCTGGCCTCGGCCTGGGCGCCAAAAGGCCCGTTCCTGTGGGCCATATTGCCGCCGGTCGCGGTCAGCGTGCTCGAGCTCGTGCTGCTGCGCACGACGTACGTCGAAGGCTTCTTCACGGATCGGCTGTTCGGCCTTTATCGGTTGCTGGGGTCGGAAGAGCGGGCGGGCGCGGACGGTGCTTCCGACGCGATCCGGCTTTCCGAGATCGACCTGGCCAGCAGCCTGGGTGACTTCTACAGCTCCCCCGAATTGTGGCTGGGCCTGGTCGCGGCAGGCCTGTTGCTGGCCGCGACGATGTGGGTTCGCCGCTATCGTGACGAAACGACCTGAGGAGAATCTGATGCGCACGACGGTACGAGCCGCGACCACGCTCGCCCTGCTTGCCACCTGCCTGCCCGCGATGGCGATGGCGGCGACGGCGACACTGACCCGCGCCTGGCAGTACAAGACGGACGCGACGGCGGGTCTCGCGATCCGCAACCTGATCGGTGACATCCGTGTCGAGCGTGGCACGGACGCGGGTTTCCACATCACGGCGACCGCCACGATCGAAGCCGGCACGCAGGGCGAGGCCGATACGCTCGCGCATGCGATCGACTACCGGACCCGCGACATTGGCGCGGGATCCAGATTCGACGTTGCCTTCCCGAAGGAACAATTTCCGAAGATCTATTACGCCAGGGGCCCCGGTGGCTGGTGGAGCGCCATGTACGTCGAGTACCTGGGCCACAGGATCCGGCTGACGGGCGATCCCGACGAGGCGCCGAAGGTTCGCGTGGATCTGCTGATCCGCGCACCGGCGGGCGCGAAGCTGGACGTCAGCAATGTGTTCGGCGAGTCGGTCGCGCAAGGGTACTCGGGCGAATTGCGTCTTGACGGTAGCAGCGGCGCCCTGCGCTCGATGGGAGGGGAGGGCCGCCTCCTGCTCGACAACGGCAGCGGCGATGTCGAGGTCACAGGGCACAACGGCCGCGTCAGCGCGGACACCGGATCAGGCTCAGTGACGATAAATGACTGCAGCTGCGAGATCGATGCCGACACCGGCTCAGGCTCCGTGGTAGTCCGCGGCGGCTCGGGCGTGCTGCGCGCCGACACCGGTTCGGGCAAGGTTTCGGTCGAGGGATTCAGCGGCGCAATCGCCGCGGACACCGGTTCCGGCAGTGTGCGGGCGCGCGGCGTCTCGAATGTGACAGAACTGGATGTGGACACCGGTTCGGGCGGCGTCTCGGTCGATGGCGACCTCACGGCGATGAAGCGGCTGCACGTGGACACCGGCTCCGGCAGCGTGCGCCTGGAATCGGCGGGCGCGCCCTCGATGGAAATCGTCATCGATACCGGCAGCGGTCACGTGAACGTGAATGCCCCGGGCGCGACGGTCAAGGAATCCAAAGACGGCAGCTGGACAGTCAAGCTGCATGACGGTTCCGGCAGCGGAATCATCGACACCGGTTCCGGCGGCGTCGACATCGTCGTCGCAGCCGACTAAAAAGGGGACGCTGCTAAAAAGGGGACGCTACCCTTTTCCTTCGATCCTTTGGGAAAAGGGTAGCGTCCCCTTTTTAGCAGCGTCCCCTTTTTAGCCCGCCAGCAGCACCGCCTCGGCGTGCTCATTCGCCTCGGGCGTTCCGAACAGGACCACGATGTCGCCCTCGCGCAGCTTCAAGTCCTGATCGGGATCGCGGCCGACGATGCCGTCGCGCCGCACCGCCGTGAATGAGACCTCGGCGCCACGCTCGCGGATCTCGCGCAGCGTGCGGGTGACCGACCAGGCGCCCGGCGGCAGCACGACCGAGTGCAGCTCCTCGCGCAGCGCATGCGATTCATCGATGAGTTCCGCGCCCTCGCGGCGAAATACCGTGCGCAGGATCCTGTAGCGCTGCCGGCGGATCTCGCCGACCGTCCGCAGGACGCGCGACATCGGCACGTCGAGCACGAGCAGGGCGTGCGACACCAGTGTCAGCGCCGCCTCGAGTGTCTCCGGCACGACTTCTGTGGCCCCGGCCGCGTGCAGCTCCTCGAGCTGCGAGTCGTCCATCGTGCGCACCAGGAGTGGCACGAAGGCGCGGGCACGCCGCACGGCCTCGACGATCCTGAGCGCCCGTTCCGGATCAGCGAATGTGACGATGACCGCGCTGGCGCGCTCGAGACCCACCGAATGAAGCATGCGCTCGTCGGCGGCGTCGCCGTAGATCACCGGATCACCGGCCTCGCGCGCGGTTCGCACACGTGACGGGTCGAGATCCATCGCAAGGTACTCGAAGCCCTGGCTCTCGAGCACGCGGGCGACATTCTGGCCGACGCGACCGTAGCCGCACAGGAGCACGTGCTCGCGCGCGGCGAGTGCCTGGGTCGCCGCGTCGATCCGCGCGAGTGCGGTCTGCGCCGGGCCGCTCTCGCGCAGCACGAACTGGGCGATGCGTTTGTTGTGCCGGATCAGGAAGGGCGAAAGCACCATGCTGAGCGTGATCGCCGCAAGTACGGGCTGCGTGATCTCGGAGCCGATCAGGCGGTTCTGAAGCAATAGCGTCAGCAGCGCAAAGCCAAATTCACCGCCCTCGGAGAGCACAATGCCGGTACGCAGCGCCTTGAACCACTGGCCCGCAAATCCGCGCGCGGCCAGCATCACGATCACGGTCTTCAGCAGCAACATGCCCGCGAGGATCGCCGTTACGGCGGGCAGGTGGCGGACGAGACCCGGCACGTCGAGCTGCATGCCGATCGTGACGAAGAAGAGGCCGAGCAGCGTGTCGCGGAATGGCCGGATGCCGGCCTCGACCTGGTAACGGTATTCAGTCTCGGCCAGCATCATGCCGGCGAGGAATGCGCCGAGCGCGAAGGTGAGCCCGGCGGCGTGCGTGGACCAGGCTGCGCCGATCGCGACGAACAACACTGCAAATGTGAAGAGTTCCGGCGCGCCGCTCGCGGCGATCTCGTGGAACAGCGGGCGCAGCAACCAGCGACCAGCCGCCAGCACGATCACGAGTGCGATGGCGGCCTTGACGACCGCGAAAGAGATTTCCGGCGTTGAAATCGTTGCATCGGCGGAGGCGAGCACGCCCGCGAGCGCGAGGAACGGCACGACGGCGAGGTCCTGGAACAGCAGCGTGCCGAATGCGAGCCGACCGTGCGTGCGATTGAGTTCGCCCTGCTGGGTCAGCTGCTGGAGCACGATCGCTGTCGAGGACATGGCGACCGCGCCGCCCAGCACCACCGCGACCGCAAGCGGCACGTCGAAGGCCATGGCGATCGCGGCAACCGCGGCAGTGGTGGCGCCGACCTGCAGGCTGCCGAGCAGGAACACCTCGCCCCGCGTCGCGATCAGTCGCGGCAGCGAGAACGACCCAGCCCAGCGCATGGGGGCCGACGGTCATGCCGACCGCGAGAAAACCGATGATCGGGGGCATCCGCAGGCGGCGCAGACCGACCACGACCGCGATGGTCGCGGCGAGCAGCAGCAGGACGTCCTCGAGTATGGTTCCTTCCATCCGGCTCATGCTCCATGCGGCAGACCTCGCGCGTCAACCGCGGATGCGTATCCGGCGCGAATGAACTGGAGACCGGGTCGGGGCGGGAGCCGGATCAGGCTTCAGCGAACATCGGCCCGAAGTGCGAGTCGCCATGGCTCTGCATCAGCAGCAGTTTCAGGAAATCGGCGGCCGACATGGGCTCGCCGAACAGCCGCCCCTGGCCGTAGTGGCAATTGAGGCTGCGCAGGTAT
>JAENJD010000124.1 GCA_016844605.1 Steroidobacteraceae bacterium | reverse complement strand
CCGCGGCCGGGCGCTGCTCACGTGGCGCAGGGGCCTCGGCGAGCTCCAGATTCGCCGCGTAGTCGCCGCTGTCGGAGAAGACGATTGCATCCTCGCCGGAATCCGCGAGCACGTGGAATTCCTGTGAAGCGCTGCCGCCAATCGCGCCGGAATCGGCGTGCACCGCGCGAAAGCGCAATTTCAGGCGCGTGAAGATCGCGCTGTAGGCCTCGTACATCCGGCGGTAGCCGTCGGCGAGCGAGGCCTCGTCGGCATGGAAGCTGTAGGCGTCCTTCATGATGAATTCACGCGCGCGCATAACGCCGAAGCGCGGGCGGATCTCGTCGCGGAACTTGGTCTGGATCTGGTAGAAGTTGACCGGCAATTGCCGGTAGCTCTTCAGCTCGCGGCGCGCGTGGTCGGTGATGATTTCCTCGTGCGTCGGGCCGAGCACCATGTCGCGATCGTGGCGGTCCTTGAATCGCAGCAATTCGGGACCGAACTTGTCCCAGCGGCCCGACTCGATCCACAACTCGGCCGGCTGGGCGACCGGCATCGACAATTCGAATGCGCCGGAGCGGTCCATTTCCTCGCGGATGATGCGCTCGACCTTGCGCAGCACGCGCAGCCCCATGGGCAGCCAGGTGTACAGGCCGCTCGCGACCCGCCTGATCAGCCCGGCGCGCAGCATCAGCTGGTGGCTTACCACCTCGGCGTCAGCCGGGACTTCCTTCAGGTTCTGGATCGGGTACGCGGACAGTCGCATGGATCACCTTTGGCGCGGCCAGTGCCGCCGGCCTCAAAGCGCGGTATCTTAGGCGCTGCCCCACGGCCTTGCCACGGCATCCGCATGAAAGTGGACCAGAACGAGTTACGCCCGCGCCGCGGTATCTACCTGCTGCCAAACCTGCTGACGACGCTTTGCCTGTTCGGCGGCTTCTACGCGATCATCGCCGCGATCGACGGCAATTTTAAAGGCGCGTACATCGCCATATTCGTGGCGATGATCTTTGACGGGCTCGACGGGCGCGTGGCGCGCCTGACGGGTACCGAGACGATCTTTGGCAAGGAGTTCGACAGCCTGGCAGACATGGTGGCGTTCGGGGTGGCGCCCGCGATCGTCTGCTACCAGTGGGGTGTCGCCCGCATCTCGGAGTACGGCGCGGCCTGGGGCCGTTTTGGCTGGATCGCCGCGTTCTTCTTCGCGGCTGCAACTGCCATGCGGCTTGCGCGCTTCAATGCCCGCTCGGCCTTGCAGGACAAGCGTTACTTCGAGGGACTGCCGAGTCCCTCGGGCGCTGCGGTGGTCGCAGCCTTCATTGGAACCGCGCACGAATTTGAGTCGTCCGGGCAGCTCGAATTCGACGTGACCGGCCTGCCGGGGCTGATACTCGCATTCATCGTCACGGCGCTGGCGGCGATCCTGATGGTCAGCCGGTTCCCCTACCGCAGCTTCAAGGACCGGGCGGCCGGCGAGCGCGTGCGATATTCGAAGTTCCTGTTGGTGCCGCTGGTAATCGCGCTGATCGCGATTGATCCGCCGGTCGTCCTGTTCGTGCTGTTCAGCGGTTTCGCGCTGTCCGGCCCGATCGGCTGGACCTGGCTCAAGATTCGCAAGCGACCGCGCGTGAGCAGCGGTTCCGGCGAGAACGGCTGAGCCGATGGACGCGCGACGCAGTTCGGCGCTGGAAGCGCTGGGTGTGACGGCCTATGTGCCGCGTCGCGGGCTGGCGGGCGCAGCGGCGGCGCAAGTGCCCGCGGCCACAGCGCCGGCCGCGATGGACTGGACCGCGCTCGCCGCGACGGTGCGCGAATGCACGCTGTGCGGGTTGTGTGCGACACGCACGCAGACCGTGTTCGGCACGGGGGATGTCCGGGCGCGGCTGATGGTGATCGGCGAGGCGCCCGGCGCCGACGAGGACCGCCAGGGCGAACCATTCGTCGGCCGTGCCGGCCAGCTGCTGAATTCGATGCTGAGGGCGGCGGGGTTCGAGCGCCCCCAGGTCTACATCGCGAATGTCCTGAAGTGCCGTCCGCCAAACAATCGCGATCCTGCCACTGAGGAAACCGATCGTTGCCTGCCCTATCTGCTGCGCCAGATCGAGTTGGTGAATCCCGCCGTTATTCTTTGCCTGGGCCGCATCGCGGCGCAGCGCCTGCTCGAACGCGATGACACGATTGCGCGGATGCGCGGCCGAATCCACCGGCTCGGCCAGCGGCCGGTGGTCGTGACCTATCACCCGGCCTACCTGTTGCGCTCGCCGACCGAGAAGCGCAAGTCCTGGGAAGACCTGAAGCTCGCAATGGGAGTGCTCGCCAGTGGCGACGGCGCGTGACACCTTTGCAGAACTCGCGTGGCGGTTCCGGCCAATGACGCAGGCCGATCTCGCACAGGTGGCTGCGCTCGAGCGCGCGTCCTACGCATTCCCGTGGAGCGACCAGATTTTCAGCGACTGCCTGCGGGTCGGCTACCATTGCGTGGTCGTCGACACGGTGGCCGGCGTTGCCGGCTACGCCGTGCTCTCGATGGGCGCAGGCGAGGCGCATGTGCTGAATCTCTGCGTGGAGCAGGCGATACGTCGGCGCGGCATCGGACGGGAGTTGCTGCTGGATGTGCTGCGCCATGCGCGCGACCGCGGCATCCGGGACGCGTTCCTCGAGGTGCGACGCTCGAACAAGGGAGCCATTTCGCTGTATCACGAAACCGGATTCGAGTGCGTGGGCCAGAGGCGCGGCTACTATCAGTCGCATGACGGTCGCGAGGATGCCATGGTCTACCGGCTCGAACTGGGCGCGCTGCGCGACGCCTGATGACAGCACCGTCCGACGAGATTTCACGCCGCCGCACCTTCGCGATCATCTCGCATCCGGATGCCGGAAAGACGACGCTGACCGAAAAACTCCTGTTGTTCGGCGGTGCGATCCAGATGGCGGGCGCGGTCAAGGGCCGCAAGGCTGCGCGCCACGCGACCTCCGACTGGATGCGGCTGGAGCAGCAGCGCGGCATTTCCGTGACCTCGTCCGTCATGCAGTTCCCGTACCGCGACCGCATCATCAACCTGCTCGACACTCCGGGGCACGAGGATTTCTCGGAAGACACCTATCGCACGCTGACGGCGGTCGATTCGGCGCTGATGGTCATCGACTGCGCCAAGGGCGTCGAGGAACGCACGATCAAGCTGATGGAGGTCTGCCGGCTGCGCGACACGCCGATCATG
>JAENJD010000123.1 GCA_016844605.1 Steroidobacteraceae bacterium | reverse complement strand
GGTGACGGCGGGCGGCATTCAAACCAGCCGGCAGGAATACGAGTTCGACATCATCATCTACGCGACCGGGTTCGACGCCATTACCGGCGCCTTCGACCGCATCGATATCAGAGGCATCGATGACGTGCGCTTGAAAGATGTCTGGGCAAACGGACCGCAGACCTATGTTGGCGTGTTCGTCAAAGGCTTTCCGAACATGCTGATGGCGATGGGGCCGCATGCCGGCCTCGGCAACTACACGCGCACCGCGGAATACAGCGTCGAGTGGGTGACCGGTGTCATTCAGTACGCGACGCAGCGCGGGCTGACCCGGATTGAAGCCACTGCCGCCGGTGTCAGCGAATGGACCGATCACGTTCTGGCCCTGGGTCAGGGCCTACTCGCGAACGAGATTGGCTCCTGGATGACGGGCGTCAACCGCAATGTCGAGGGCAAGCAAACCCCCAGGATCATGCGCTACAGCGGAGGCCATCCAGCCTATCGAGACCATTGCGACGCCGTTGCAGCGGCGGGCTACCGCCAGCTCGCGCTGGCTTAGGCGGCGATACAGGAAGAGGAGAGTAAGCGATGGCGACGTTCGTTATGGTTCACGGCGCGTACCAGGGGGGCTGGATCTGGAAACCGGTCGCCACGCGCCTGCGTGCGAAGGGGCACGTTGCGTATGCGCCCACGCTCGACGGGTGTGCCGAAATGCGACATCAGGTACGGCCCGGCATCACCGTGGAGACGCACGCACGGGAGATCGCCGATTTCCTCTTCTACGAAGACCTGCGTGAGGTCGTGCTCGCGGGCACGAGCTCAGGCGGCATGGTGATCCTGAAAGCGGCAGAGCTGGCGCGTGACCGTATCGCCCGGCTCAGCTTCGTAGATGCGCTTGCGTTGCTTCCCGGCGAGCGAGTGGACGCGCTCGTGAATCGCGCGACGCCGAGAGAGGTGAGCGATCTCACGACCGCGTACTCGCGCGCGGACGCAGAGAACCGCATGTTCAAGGATCTCGACCCGTCCATGCGCGCTTGGGCGCTCGACCGGATCACGCCGCATCCGGTCGCAGCGCTCGAGGGGCCAATGGTGCCGACGACCTTTTGGGACCAGAAGTGGTCGGCGTCGGTGATCCGATGCACGCAAGCCGTGAATCCGCCTGAGGCGCATCAGCGCCGCACCGCGGAAAAGCTCGGCGCGTCATACCACGAGCTCGACACCGGCCACTACCCGATGTTGAGCGCGCCGGACGACCTAACGAACCTACTGCTCGCATAGTCGGTGCCGGCCTCTCTCGTCAGAATCGTCACGTCGGCATTGTCAGAATGCAATGCGCGCGCGATAATCTGCGCACGGTTGATCTTTCAAATGAGGCCAAGCCATCGTGCAACAAGCTGATCGTGGGGCAGGAGTAACCGAGACGCTGGCTCGATTTGTCACTGAAACCAGCTACGACGCTCTACCGCCCGAAGTGGTCGCGGCAGCAAAAGTTGCCATATTCGACGGCATCGCCAACATGCTTGCAGGGGCTACGCAGCCGTTGTCGGCCATCGTCGTCGATTACCTGAAGCAGATTGGCGGTAATCCTCAGTGCGCTGTGGTTGGCCATGATTTCCGAACCAATGCGCCCTCCGCCGCGTTCGCCAACGGGATTTTCCTGCACTGTCTCGATTACGAGATTCAGGGCCAGCCGGTTGCCCATGGCACCTCGAACATCTTGCCGCCCGCGCTCGCCCTCGCGGAAATGTCCGGTGCGTCAGGGACGCGCCTGATCGAAGCCTATGTCATCGGATGGGAAATCAACGCGCGCCTGCGCAAGGCTTCGGTGGGGTGCGATACGCGCGGCTACCACCCGCCAGGCTTGATCGGCCCATTGGCCGGCGCCGCAGCGAGCGCCAGGATATTGGGACTGGATGCTGCCGGGGTCCGGATGGCGCTGGGGATCGCGGCTTCGCATACGGGTGGGCTTACCGCCAACACCGGAACCATGGTCAAGTCGACCCATCCCGGTAATGCGGGCCGCACGGGCGTTGAATCCGCTTTGCTCGCGCAGGCCGGGTTTGAAAGCCGCGACGGCATTCTGGAAGCCTCGCGAGGATTCGTCGAAACGCTTTTTGGCGCTGGCTTTGACTGGGATGAGCTCACACGCGATCTGGGCACACGGTTCCAGCTCGTCGATCCCGGATACAACATCAAGCGCTACCCGGCTCAAATCTTCATGCAGTGGGTGATCGAAGCGGCTGTCACCTTACGGCAGCGACACGAGTTTCGTCCGGAGGACATCACTTACCTGGAATTGGAAGTTCCGGGAAGACACGAGCGATCAGGCCACGCGGGGGCCGCAAGCAGCGGTCTCGATGGCAAGTTCGATTTCGCCTATTGTGGGGCGGTGGCGGTTGCCGACGGGCGAGTCGATATCGACTCATTCAGCGACGCCAAGCGGTTCTCGCCAACAGTGGAATCCATCCTGAAAAAAGTCCGCATCAAGCGCAATCCCGACATTCCGAAAGATCCGCCTGACAACTGGGCTGTGGCCCGAGTTGGTCTGTCGGACGGACGCGTGCTCAGCGAAACATGCCGTCATTACAGAGGCTCGATTGCCAATCCGATGGATCGCGAGGAGCGCCTTGTCAAGCTCAGAGACTGCGCCAAGCGAAGTCTCGACTCCGCCGACATCGAGCGCGTCATCGGCATGGCCGAGGCGCTGGAGTCCCTGCCCGACGTGCGAGCGCTGATGCTCGTTCTGGGACATCGGTCGGTAAAGGAGGACGGTCAGGCGAAGCGATAAGAACCGTTAACGGTGATTATCTTCGTCTTGATGTAGCTAGGCTCATCATCGCAGCGCCCGTTACCGCGCAGCTCAACTACGCCGCTGCGCGCGCCGGCGTACTTGCCTTTAGCAGTGCCGCCGCCGCCTTCGCCACCCGCGTGCCTTCGAAGAACCGCGGATTCTGCGTTCCCCACAACCCGCATGCGATCTCCGTCCGCGTCCCCAGTCAATGCAATCGGGCATACTCGTGCGCACAGGCTTACGGAGGAGACGTCATGGCGTCGAACGCATTGTTGCTTCTGGTGGGGGTGCCGGAAAATTACCGCCTGGGTGGGCCGGCGTTTCAGCGACTGCATCAGGCGCATCCGCGCGTGCAGGTGCGCATCGTTCATGATCAGGCGGAGTTTGCCCGACAGGTCACGCAAGCGGACGCCGTGATCGGCAGTCGTC
>JAENJD010000017.1 GCA_016844605.1 Steroidobacteraceae bacterium | reverse complement strand
CTTGTCCCCCTCGCGCAGGCCGAAGGCTTCGTAGAACTCGTCCATGTTGGCGACGACGCCATTGGCGCGGAATTCGCTCGGCGCATGCGGATCGGTCAGCACCACCTCGCGCATCAGTCCGTCGCGCCACTTTGTGCGCCGGGACTGCGCATAGCCCAGGAAGAAGCGCTGGGGACCCGTGTTTCCGTCGATCACCGGCGCTTCGGCGTCGCCCAGCGAATTCTGGTAGGCGGCAAAGGCGACCGCCGCGCCCGACAGATCGCCGATATTCTCACCGAGCGTCAATTCGCCATTCACATTGAGGTCGGGCAGCGCCTGGAAGGAGGAGTACTGGCGCACCAGGCCGCCCGCGCGCTCCTTGAACTTCGCATTGTCTTCCGCCGTCCACCAGTCCCGGAGATTGCCATCGCCGTCGTACTGGCGTCCGCGATCGTCGAAACCGTGGCTGATCTCGTGGCCGATGACCGAGCCGATCGCGCCGTAGTTGACCGCGTCGTCAGCCTCCAAGTTGAAGAGCGGGGGCTGCAGGAACGCGGCCGGGAAGACGATCTCGTTGTTGGTCGGCAGGTAATAGGCATTGACCGTCTGGGGCGTCATCAGCCACTCAGTCGGATCTTTGGGCTGGCCAGATCGCGCGGCCTGCCAGTTCCACTCGAACTGGTTGGCGCGCATCACGTTGCCGAGCAGGTCGTCGCGGCGGATTTCGAGACCCGAGTAATCTCGCCATTTGTCCGGGTAGGCGATCTTGACGTTGATCTTGTCGAGCTTCGTATGCGCTTCGGCCCTGGTCGCCGCGCTCATCCAGGCAAGCGAATCGATGCCGGTGTCGAATGCGGCCAGCAGGTTGCGGACCAGCCGGTCCATGCGCTGCTTGGCTTTCGGCGGGAAGTGGCGCGCGACGTAGGCGGCGCCGATCGCCTCGCCCATTGCGTTGTCCGTCTCGACGACGGCGCGCTTCCAGCGCGGCCGCAGGCTTTCCGTGCCGCGCAGCGTGCGTGAATTGAAGTCGAAGGATGCCTCGACAAATGCAGCCGGCAGCACGCGCGCATAGGCACCGATCGTCCGTACCTTCAGGTAATCCTTCCAGACCGACAGTTCGGCACTGCCCATCTGCTTGCCGAGCGCGGTCGCATAGCTCGGCTGGCGGATGATGAAGTCGCCGGCCGGCAGGAAGGTCGCCGCAAAAAATGCCTTCCATTCGTAATCCGGCGCCAATGCGGTTGCCGATTCGATCCCATGACGGTTGTAGGTATTTACGGGATCGCGATTCTGCACCGGCGTCCATTGGTCGCGCGCAATTTGCGTTTCCAGTTCCAAAATCTTCGCTGCGCGTTCCGCGCCATCCGCCTCACCCGCGAGTGTCAGAAGTTTCGCGAGGTAATCGACGTATTTGCTGCGGAACGTGGCATAGGTTTCGTCCTCGCGCAGGTAATAGTCCCGATTCGGCATGCCGAGGCCGTCCTGCGTCAGGTAGGCGACGTTGTGCGTCGAGTTGCGCCCATCGGGAGAGACATAAATGCCGATTGGCACGCTGATGCCGCGGCCCTGGGCAGTGCCGAAAAACGCTGCAAGCGATTTCGGGCCGTCAATGGCGGCGATATCTGCGAATAGCGGCGCGAGTGGGGCGATGCCACGCTCCTCGACGCGTTTTTCGTCCATGAAGCCCGTGTACATGTCGCCGAGGCGACGCATTTCCGGCGTCGCCGCATCCCCAGCGGCCGCGGCTTCGAGCAGGATCGCGTGCACGTCATCCTGCGCCTTCTCGTACAACATGATGCCGATGCCCGCGCTCGCGTATTCCGCCGGGAATGGCGTGTTCGCGAGCCAGGTTCCATTCACGTAGCGGAACAGGTCGTCCTGGGGACGCACGCTCTTGTCCATCGCGGTCATGTCGATGCCGGAGGCGAGTGGCGCGGTCGCGCCATCGGCTGCGGTCGCGGCGAGCGAAAAAAGTGCCAGGGCGACAAGAACAGTGCGACGGTGCATTGCGGGTCTCCAGGATCGGCAGGGCGCGCAGTATAGGGTAGCCACTTGAGGCCCGGGTTCCATGGCGCGACGAAGCGTTTGCCTGCCGGGACGAAGGCTGGCGCGGCCGGTATTTTTCGTAGTCGCCCGCCTGGCCGGAGAAGTGGTCCTTGATTGCCGGCGTTGATTTTATGCGCCAATTCTAGCGGGCGAAAAAAAGCCCCGGGTTTTGGCCCGGGGCTCAAAAGCGGACTTTCGGTGAAGGGAAGGAAGTCCGCTAGGGGATACTGACGGAGAACAAATGACTGAAATGAAGCGTAGCTGCGACGTCCGCTGATGAACGTGAACCGTGCCACACTCCTTGCACCTCGCTTTGGAACGGGCCTCCATGGCGGCCGCCGCCGGAGCAAGGCGCGGCTGGCCAGGCCCGGTGGAAAAGCCCTGATATTCAATGAGTTAAGAAGTCAACGGGATTGAAATGGCGGGCACACGGCCAGCGACGCGTTCCGGCTCAAAGTACGTGACACCCGAAGGTGCCCGGCGCCTGCGGGCCGAACTCGACGAGCTCTGGCGCGTCGAGCGGCCCGCCGTGACACAGGCGGTCGCGGATGCGGCTGCCCAGGGCGATCGATCCGAAAACGCCGAGTACATTTATGGGAAGCGCCGGCTGCGCGAAATCGACCGGCGGGTGCGTTTCCTGCGCGGTCGCCTGGACGGCATGGTCATCGTCTCGCAAGCACCCGCCGACCAGACACGCATTTTTTTCGGCGCCTGGGTAACCGTCGTCGATCAGGCAGGCGCAGTGCGCCGGCACCGGATCGTCGGGCCCGACGAATTCGACCAGGGCACCGGCTACATCAGCATGGATTCGCCGCTCGGCCGCGCGCTGCTTGGAAAGCGCGTCGGAGACGAACTTGAAATCGAGCTACCGACCGGCGCGGTCAGCGTGAAGATCGAGGCGATCGAGTATGAGGGGACAGTCCCCTTTTCCGCTTAGGCTCAAACTACTCGAATATTCTTGAACTGCCAGGGATCGCCTTCGTCGAGGTCTTCCGGAAACAGCCGGCCGCGATCAAAGAGCGGTGTCCAGTCGGTGTACTTTCCGACCACCGGCCCGAGATAGGGCATGCAGATCTCGAGATTGCGGCGGAAATCGATTTCGTCCGGCTCGACAACGCCCTTGGCCGGATTCTCGATGGCCCAGATCATGCCCGACAGCGCGGAGACGGTGACCTGAAGCGAGGTCGCGCTGTTGAATGGAGCGAGCGCGCGTGCCTCGTCGATGGACAGCTGCGACCCGTACCAATAGGCATTCTTCGCGTGCCCCGCGAGCAGCACGCCAAGTTCGTCGATGCCGGTCGTGATGTCGCCCATCATGATCCGCTTCTCTTCCTGCAGGTGATAGTTGCGCCCGCAGAATTCGTGCACCGACAGCACGGCGTTATCGGAGGGGTGATACGCGTAGTGCACCGTCGGCCGGTAGGTCGCCCGGTCGTTCTGCCGCACCGTCAGGAAGTCCGAGATCGAGATCGACTCGCCGTGGGTGATCAGGAAGCCGTGGAATGACTGCGCTCGAGGCGTCCAGGTGCGCACGCGTGTCGCACAGCCGGGCTGCGTCAGGAAAATCGCGCCCTTGCGCCCGAAATCGTGCTGGCGGCCATCGCGCGGGAAGTGCCGCTCGTGCGTGCCCCAGCCGAGCTCGGCGGGCTGGCTGCCTTCGCTGACGAATCCGTCCACCGACCAGGTGTTGACGAATTCGCCCGGCATCTTGGGCCGGTTCGAAACCTGCGTATCGCGTTCCGCGATGTGGATGACCTTGATTCCGAGGTCCATCGCGAGTTTGGCCCATTCCTCGCGGGTCGAGGGCTCGGGCGCGTCATGGCCCGTGTCAGTCGCGATATCGATCAGCGCCTGCTTGACGAAATGCGACACGAGACCCGGGTTGGCGCCGTGCGTGATGACGGCCGTGGGCCCATTCGCCTGGGTCTTCCGCACCTCCAGCAATTCCTCGCGCAGCGCGTAGTTCGTGCGGCGACTGACCGGGATATTCGGGTCGGTGTAACCGCCGGGCCAGGGCTCAATGCAGGTGTCCAGGTACAACGCGCCCTTCTCGTGGCACAGCTTGATCAATGCAATGCTGGAAACATCGACAGAAAGGTTCAACACGAAATCGCCGCGCCCGACCAGCGGGTCGAGCACGTGCCGGAAATTCTCCCGCGTCAACGGATGATTCACGAAGCGGATGCCGAAGTCCTCGGCCTCCTGGCGCCCGGCATCATCGGCGGTGACGATCGTGATCCGGTCTGCCGTCAGGCCCCCGACATGGCGCATGATCAGCGGCAGGACGCCCTGGCCAATGCTGCCGAAACCGATGAAAATCAGCCGGCCGGGGAAATGGGTATGGACTGTGTGCTTGGTCATAAGGTCGCAGAATGTACCGTAAAACAATCTCGCTGTGGCGCTACCCGCTGACGCTGCTTTCGCTTTTTGGCCTGTTGTGGGTCGTACTCGCGATCGCGCCCGTCTTCCGGAAGGACTGGCTGCTCGAAAACATGCTGGTCTTCATTGCCGTTCCAATACTCGTGCTGACTGCGCGCCCCCTGCGATTCAGCAATTTCACCTATACCTGCCTGTTCGCATTCTTTTCGCTGCATGCCATCGGCGCGCACTACACCTATTCGCTGGTTCCGTACGATCAGTGGTTCCAGGCGCTGACCGGCGGGTCGCTCAATGAGATGCTGGGCTTCGAACGAAATCATTTTGACCGGCTGATCCATTTCCTTTATGGCCTGCTGGTGGCGCCCGCCGCGGTCCAGATCTTCGCGCACTACGGGCGCTACCCGCGAGTCTGGGCCTATTTTTTTCCGCTGTTGTTCATGGCCTCGCACGCGGTCATCTACGAGTTGATCGAATTCGCCGCCGCGATCATTTTTGGCGGGGAACTCGGCCAGGCATACCTTGGCACCCAGGGGGATGTATGGGACGGGCAGAAGGACATGGCGCTTGCACTGGCAGGCTCCACGATCGCGGTGACCGCAATGGCCATCGCCGGTCGCCTGCCAGTCAGGCGCGCTTAGAAAAGTACCGGGCCTCCATGCGCCTGCGCTCGAGTTCCACGGCCCGGCGCCAAAACGCGCGTTCCGGATCGCTGATCTGCGGCAACGGGTGCCCCACCCTGATTTCGAGGGCTGTGTCCCGAAGTTCGGAAGCAGCCAGTTTTAGCGACTCGTCCATCGCAGGTAAGATGCGGTGAGCGTCAAAAGGGTTGCAGGAGCGCGCTTGTCGCATACGACCCTGGTGTCCGTTGGCGAACTCGCCGCCCGGCTGGCCGATCCCGACTGGCTGGTGCTTGACTGCCGCTTCGACCTCGGCGACCGGGACGCGGGCGCGCGCGCCTGGCAGGCCGGCCATATTCCCGGCGCGATCCACGCCGATCTCGAGCGTGACCTGTCCGCACCCGTCACGCCGAAAACCGGCCGTCACCCATTGCCGCCGATCGACGCATTCGTGGCGACGCTGTCGCGCTGGGGCGTGACCGGCGGCGCCCAGGTCATCGCCTATGACGCCGGAAACAGCGCCTATGCCGCACGACTCTGGTGGATGCTCCGCTACCTCGGCCATGACGCGGTGGCAGTGCTGGATGGCGGGTACGGCGCCTGGCTTGCGGAAGGGCACCCCATTTCGGACGCAAGCGTAGAGCGCCGGCCGGGGCGGTTCGTCGCGCGGCTGCGGCCGGAGATGCTCTGCGATGCAGCCGGCGTCGCGGCGGCCCTGGCGCGCGGCGAACTCCTCGTCGACGTGCGCGGCGCCGAACGCTTCGCGGGCAGGGTGGAGCCACTCGACACCGTCGCCGGGCATGTGCCGGGCGCGGTGAACCTGCCATTCACGCAAAATCTCGACGACAAGAGCCGATTTCGGCCGAAGGCTGAACTCGCGAAACTGTGGCGGGAGCGTACCGGATTGACTGATGGAACACGGCTCACCTGCATGTGCGGTTCGGGCGTAACTGCCTGCCAGGGTCTGCTCGCGCTCGAGGTGGCGGGTCACCCCGGCGGGCGCCTGTACGCCGGCTCCTGGAGCGAATGGATCCGCGATCCGGCGCGGCCCGTCGCGCGCGACGACTGACAGCCCGTTTACAGGCGCCCGCGATCTGATATCGTCCGCGCCCGGGATCCGCACGGGGACGAGTTCTTGGACAGCACGACGCGTGGCGCGGTTACGCCCCGGCCCTGGAGCATCGAAGACTCCAACGACCTGTACGCCGTGCGCTCCTGGGGCGGCGGTTATTTCGGCATCAATGCTGCCGGTCACGTCGTTTGCCGGCCCGCCAGGGACGAAACCCGCGAGATCGACATCCATGAAGTCGTCCAGCAGCTGGGCGCGCGCGACCTGACCGCGCCGATGGTGCTGCGGTTTTCCGACATCCTTCGCGACCGCTTACGTTCGCTGCACGACGCATTCGCTGCGGCGATCACCGAGAACGACTACAAGAACCGCTACGCCGCGGTATTTCCGATCAAGGTCAACCAGCAACGGCTGGTCGTCGAAGAGGTCTACCGCGCCAGCGCGGAACTCGGCTTCGGGCTCGAATGCGGCTCCAAGCCCGAGCTGCTCGCCGTCATGGCAATGACCGAAGATGCGCCGGACCGCCTGATCATCTGCAATGGCTTCAAGGACGACAGCTATATCGAGGCGGTGATCCTCGCGACCAAGCTCGGCCGCTCGATCATTCCGGTCGTCGAGAATTTCTCCGAACTCGGTTACATCCTGCGCCACGCCGAAAAGTACCAGGTACGTCCGAAGATCGGCGTGCGGGTCAAGCTCGCAGCCGAAGGAGCCGGGAGGTGGCGTGAGTCAGCGGGAGACCGCTCGAAGTTCGGCTTGTTCACGACTGAAATCCTCGAGCTCGTCGAAGTGCTGCGCAAGCACGGGATGCTGGACTGCCTGAAACTCGTGCACTGCCACCCGGGCTCGCAGCTGCACGACATCCGGCGCGTCAAGGATGCGGTCAACGAACTGGCGCAGGTCTACGCGGAACTCGCAAAGCTCGGTGCCGGCCTCGAGTACATCGACGTCGGCGGCGGTCTCGGCGTCGACTACGACGGCTCGCGCACCAATTTTGAGTCGTCCACGAACTATTCGCTGCGTGAATATGCGAGCGATGTCGTCTACCGGGTGGCGAGCGTCTGTAACGCCCGCGGTCTCGCGCACCCGGTCATCATCAGCGAATCCGGACGCGCGATCGCGGCGCATCACAGCGTGCTGGTCTTCAATGTGCTGGGAGCATCCCGCCTCGACCTGTTCAGCGCGCCGGACCGCGCCACGACCGATGACGGCCGCCTGCCACAACCGATCGCGGACCTGTTCGATGCCCACGCGACAGTCACCGAGCGCCGCCTCGTCGAGTGCTGGCATGACGCCCAGCAGGCGCGCGAACAGGCGCAACAGATGTTCAGCCTCGGCTACCTCAATATCGAGATGCGCAGCCTCGCCGAACGCCTGTACTGGGCGACCTGCGCCAAGGTACGCGACGTCACGCGCCGGCTCGGGCGCATACCCGAGGAGCTCGAAGGGCTTGAGGCGGTGCTGTCCGACACCTATTTCTGCAACATGTCCGTGTTCCAGTCGCTGCCGGACAGCTGGGCGATCGACCAGGTGTTCCCGATCATGCCGCTGCATCGGCTGGAGGAGCGGCCGGGCCGCACTGCAGTGCTTGCGGACATCACCTGTGATTCGGACGGCAAGATAGACCGATTCGTTTCCCCGCGCGACATCAAGCGCGCGCTCGAAGTACATGAGCTGCGGTCCGGTGAGGAATACTTCCTCGCCGCCTTCCTGGTCGGCGCCTACCAGGAGACGCTTGGCGACCTGCACAACCTGTTCGGCGACACGAACGTCGTGCACATCCGGCTCGATGACGAGCACGGCTGGTGGATCGAGGAAATCGTCAAGGGCGATACCGCAAGCACCGTGCTCCGCTACATGCAATACGACACCGACGAGCTCTATCCCCGCTTTGCGCGCGACTGCGAGCGGGCCATGCGCGACGGCCGCCTGTCGGTCGCCGAAGGCCAGGCGCTCAAGCGCTTCTATGAATCGGAACTCGCGGGCTACACCTACCTGGAGCCGGACGGCGCACAATAGGATCCATGGCTCGATGGGACCAGGTGATCCGGATCAGTCGCGAGATCGAGGAGCGTTTCAATATCAGCGCCGCGGTCCGCTCGAATGGTACCTTGTACCTGTCCGGAATGACTGCGATCAATGATGCGATGGAAGTGGTCGGCCCCGGCGACATGGAGGCGCAGATCCAGCGCATCTACGAGCGCCTGCAGACCGCCCTTGCCGCCGCCGGCCTGACATTGGCCGATGTCGTCTGCGAGGTCGCCTACACGACCGACATCGTGGCGCTTGGCCGCTCTGCGCATGTACGCGATCACTGCTACCGGCAGGCCAACGCTGCGCCGCCGGCCGCAACCGCAGTCGAGGTGCCCCGCCTTTACTTTCCCGAAGCGATGATCGAGCTTGTCGCCACCGCCGAACTCAAGAATTGAACGGAGTCACACCATGTCCATGCCACGCACCTATTTTGCCGCATCCGTCATCGCAGGCACGCTTCTCGCTGCCTGCGCCGGTCAGGGCGCCACGACCGCGGGGACGAGCGCTGCAGCGGTGAGCGACGCGGCGACGACCGCCGCGCTCGAGAAAACGCTCGCCGGCGATCACCGCTCCGCGGCCAATCGCGCGCGGGATGTCTATCGCCACCCGAAAGAAACGCTCACATTCTTCGGACTGCGCCAGGACATGACGGTCATGGAAGTCTGGCCGGGCGGCGGCGGCTGGTACAGCGAGGTGCTTGCGCCGGTGCTGCGCGATCACGGCCACTACATCGCTGCCAGCTTTGATCCGAAGACGGACAGCAAGTACACCCTGGACAACATCAAGGCCTATGCCGACAAGTTGGCATCGCGACCCGACATGTACGGCAAGGCGACCATCACGGCGCTGCAGTATCCGAACGAATTGAAACCCGTTCCCGACGGCAGCGTTGACATGGTGTTGACCTTCCGGAATCTGCACAACTGGATGTCGCGCGAGGCCGCCGAGCCGATGCTGGCCGCGATGTTCAGGGCGCTGAAACCCGGCGGCATTCTCGGCATCGTCGAACACCGCGCGTCAGACAGCGTGCCGCAGGATCCGCGTGCGAAATCCGGCTATGTGCGCGAAGACTATGCGATCGCGCTCGCAAAGGCCGCCGGATTCGAACTGATCGGGTCGAGCAACGTGAACGCGAACCCGAAGGACACCAAGGATTATCCGCAAGGGGTCTGGACGCTGCCGCCGACCTACCGCGAAGGCGATGCTGACCGCAAGCGTTACGCAGCGATCGGCGAGAGCGACCGCTTCACACTGCGTTTCCGCAAGCCGCTTTGAGGATGACCAGAGCAATCTCAGCGGGGCACATTCGCTGGAAGTTACTGATTTTCTTTGCGTGAACGACTAATTCGAGATCTGTGTCGCGGATCCCCCGCCTGCCGCCGCGATCCTGCGCACGGTCGTCGGTCTCTCTCCTGCAGTAGTGTCGGTCAGGATTTGGCACGAATACTCGAAGCAGCTGAGGGCATTTGAACTCGCCGGAACCTAGCGACACGCAGCGCTTCAGCGACACGCAGCGCATCAGCGTCACGCAGCGCTTGAGCGTATTGCGGCCCGACAGCATTAGAAACAAGATCCTGGTGTTCGCGGTCCTCGCGACGCTACTGCCGTCCCTCGCCACCGCGTGGTTCTCCTACCTGGAGACCAAGCGCTCGCTCACGGCCAAGGCCACTGAAGAGCTGTTGAGTGTCAGCACGCAGGCCGCCCGCGAGGTTGACCTCTGGATCAAGGAACGGCGCTACGACCTCCGCGTTTTCGCGAGCTCGTATGAGGTCACCGAAAACCTCGAGCGGCTTCCGCGCGAGGGCAGCAAGGCAGTTCGCTCCGGACGTCCATACCAGCATCTAACCGATTACCTTCGTTCCGTGCACGAAAGATTCGTGGACTACGAAGAGTTGCTGATCGTCGGTCCCAGCGGGCGCGTCGTGGCCTCCAGCAGCGAACATCCCGACGCGGTGGTGCTCCCGCCCGACTGGCCGGCGCATATGCGCGACAACCAACTGGTGCTCGGCGCGCCGTACTGGAACGCCGCGATCAAGCGGCCCGAGATACTTGTATCCGTGCCGATCGCGGCTGCCGGCGCCAAGTCCCTCGGCGCGTTCACTGCCAGGGTCAATCTGCACTCGCTCACCGCGACGCTGAAGCACTTCGCGCCGGGGGAATCCGGCCAGGTCTACCTGATGAAGGAAGACGGCAGCCTCATCGTCAGCTCGCGCGACAGTTCTGCGACGGTGATGACGCTACGCTACTCGCGCGAAGCAACCATGTCGCAACTTGCCAACGAGGGCCGCCCGCTCGAGTTCAGGAATGTCATGGGGGAAAAAGTGCTCGGCAGCATGCGGGGCGTTCCGGGACTCGACTGGATCGTGGTCGCTGAGATTCCGTCGACCGAAGTGTTCAGCCAGCTGCGGCACCTCCGCGACGTGATGCTGCTGATAGTCGTGGGCATGCTGGCGGTAGCCGGCGGCCTGGGCTATGCACTCGGCCTGTTCATCGTGCGGCCGCTGGATCGCCTGACCCGGGGCGCGGCAAAAGTGGCTGGCGGCGACCTGGATGTCGATCTTCCGGTCGAGTCCGGCGGCGAGGTTGCCTATCTCACCGAAGTCTTTAACAACATGGTCTCGCGATTGCGCGCGGGGCGCGGCGAGCTGGAACGTCAGTCGGTCACGGATCATCTCACCGGACTCAGCAACCGACGTCGGATGATGGAATCGCTCGAGAACGAAGTGCTGCGATCGCGGCGACTCGAGCACAACTTCGCCGTGCTGATCGCTGACGTGGATCACTTCAAGCAGTACAACGACACGCACGGTCATCCCGCGGGGGACGAGGTGCTGAAGCAGGTGGCCGCCGTGCTGCGCGAGGCGATTCGCGATGTCGACTTTGTCGCGCGTTATGGCGGCGAGGAGTTCTTCATACTCTTGCCGGAAATCAAGGCATCTGGCGCCGTCATTCTGGCCGAAAGGATCCGACAGCTTCTTGCGCAGCAGACGTCGGCGGGCGGGCCCGTCACGCTGAGTTTTGGGGTGGCCGAATTTCCAGTGAACGGCGAGTCCGGCGAAGCACTGATCGCCGCCGCAGACGGGGCGCTCTACGAGGCGAAACGCGCCGGCCGCAATCGCGTGGCCGTGTCGCGAGCGACCGGGCCTGTCAGGGCCGCCGACCAATGAGGTTCTGGTAGATCCAGCCGCCTTGGCCCGAATCGTCGGTAATGCGCACCCACTGATCCGCATGGGAGTATCCAGTCACCAGTGCGCCGGCAGGAAGTGTGAAAATGATCTTGAAGTCGCCACCCGGCCCATCCCGTACATTGGCGCGTGTCGCTGTCTGCAGCTTTAGCGGGCTCGCAAACGCCAGTTCTCCGGCCCGCAGAGATCCGCGATCCAGGCTCGCGACCTGTCCTCGTGCTACGAACGCTGCGCCCTTCGCCTGACTCACGAGATACAACGCCCCAGCGTAATTCTGCTTCTCAAACTCCGCATTGGAGAGCTTGATCAGGCGGCTCACTTCCGGTACTCCGAGGGCCCCTGCCGTGGCACTCAGAGACTGCAGCGCGATCTCCGCCTCGGCCATGCCGGAAGCCGCTTCAGCGCGCGATGCCAGGGACTGCTGCTTGGCCATGGCGCGCACCACTTCCTGCCGCGCATTGTCGAGGCGCGCCTGCAGTTCGTTGACCTGCGCCTCCTTCTCGAGCAGCAGCAACTCGGTCCGCGCAAGCTTCTTTTCGAGCTCCGGATCGCGCGCGATCACGACTCGGGGTGGAGGCGCCGTTACCTCCGAGGTTTCGGCTGGGGGATTCGTGGGGCTCGGTTCGCCGGACACGGGCAAGTTGCTGCAGCCACTGGTCAGCGAGTGCACGATCAATGGCAAAATTAAGGTCCGGTACTTCATACAAGTCACCCGCGCATCGTTCGTGGGCATCGTACCAGCCCGTGCACGCGCAAGTCGCTTTGAAAACTACCAGAGTGCCTTGAGGCGTTCGGCGACGTCGACCCGCGTTGTTGCGGCGGCTGCAATCTGCGCGACTGCAGCCTCTGACTCCGCCGGCCAGCTCGCGCGATCGAATGTGGCGAGAACCGCGGCGTCGAGGAACCGGCTGCGGGCGCCGTAAACATGACGGTCACCGGTGCGCGGCTGCTGTGTCACGTAGTAGCGCTGCGGCTCGATCAGGTGCAACTCATCGCGCGCACGCGTCATTGCGACATACAGGAGCCGCCGCTCCTCATCGAGTGCGTCCTGCTTGCCGGCCGCGAATTCCGACGGGAAATTCCCGTCGGTGACATTCAGCACATAGACCGCGTCCCATTCCTGGCCCTTGGCCGAATGCACGGTGGACAGCACCAGGTAGTCCTCGTCCAGCATGGGAGGACCCGCGAGCTCGCCGCTCGCACTCGGCGGGTCGAGTGTCAGCTCGGTCAGGAATCGCTCGCGGCTCCCGTACTGCGGTGACAGCTGCTCCAGCATGTCGAGATCGGCAGCACGCACGCCGGCCGATTCGTAAAGGCGTTCCAGTTGCGGCTCATACCAGGCGCGCACGCATTCGATCTGGCCTGGCCAGGCGGCACGCGGATGGGCCAGCACCGCCAGCATTTCGCAAAACGCCGGCCAGGATTGCGCTGTCGCCGCCGGCGGCTCGCAGGCCGCCAGCTCCGTGAGCCGGAATCCCGCGGCCACAACGCGCTGCCACACGCGCGCGGCATTGGCCGGTCCCATTCCCGCCGGCAATTGCAGCACGCGGAATGCGGCAAGGCCGTTCCTGGGATTGTCGGCCCAACGCAGCACCGCGAGCAGGTCCTTGACGTGCGCGGCCTCCAGGAATCGCAGGCCACCGTATTTGACGTAGGGGATATTGGCCCGCATCAGCTCGATCTCGAGCCAGTCGCTGTGATCTGAACTGCGAAACAGCACGGCCTGGCGCCGCAGCAGCGTGCCCGCCTCGCGGCACTGCAGCACACCCCGCACGACATAGTCCGCCTGCTGGCGATCGTCCTGCACGGTGACGAGCCGCGGCCGTGCGCCGCCGCCGCGCGCTGCGGTAAGCGTTTTCCGATACTGCCGACCGGCGCCCGCGATCAAGGCATTTGCCGCATCCAGCAGCGGCTGGCTGGAACGATAATTGCGCTCCAGTGCGATCACGGCCGCACGCGGCTCGCAACGATCCGGGAATTCCAGGATATTCCCGACCGATGCTGCCCGGAATGAGTAGATCGCCTGGGCATCGTCGCCGACCACAGTGAGGCCGGCGCCACCTGGCTTCAGCGCCAGCACGATGTCGGCCTGCAGCCGGTTGACGTCCTGGTATTCGTCGACGAGCACGTGATCAAAGCGGGCGCCGACCTCCGCCGCGAGCGCTTGCTCCTGCATCAGCGCATGCCAGTACAGAAGCAGGTCGTCATAGTCGAGCGCCGCATTCGCCTGCTTGCGATCCACGAATTCACGGTACAGGCCGCGCAGTTCTTCCACCCAGTCTTCGCACCACGGAAAGTCCTCGCGCAGGACTTCCTCGAGCGCGCGGCCGCCATTCACACGATGCGAATAAATCGCCAGGCAGGTGTCCTTTCTGGGGAACCGGCGTTTTTGCGCCGAGAGGCCGCGTTCATGGCGAAGCAGGTCGATGAGGTCGGCGGCATCGCCGCGATCCATCACGCTGAAATCCGGCGCGACGCCGAGCGCCAGTGCGTACTCGCGGAGCAGGCGGTTTGCAATGGAATGAAATGTGCCGGACCAGGGCAGGCGCACAGCTGCAGGCCTGCCATGGTGCAGTGCTTCGCCGACGATGCGCTCTGCGCGGCGTGTCATCTCGAGCGCGGCCCGGCGCGTGAATGTCAGCAGCAGGATGCGCGCCGGATCCACGCCCTCGATCACGAGCTGCGCGACGCGATGCGCCAATGTGTTCGTCTTTCCGGTCCCCGCGCCCGCGATGACCAGCAGCGCTGGCGCCGTGAATGGCCCCCCGTCGTGGCGTTCGCCGAAGCAGGCCGCCTGGCGCTGGGCCTCGTTGAGCCGCTGCAGGTGGGAGGACGGCGTCACCCGGCCATGGTATCGGGCGGCTGTATATACATCCAGTCCCCGACGGTCGGCGACGGGCGGCGTACGGTCTGAATATGTGAAGCCAATCTCGGTTTCAAGGGCTGCGCTTATATAGCGTTTTGCCTGGAAAACCTTATCTGCAGGGACCTTTGCGACATGGGCGGCGCCGACAACCTCAAGAATATCTCGAGCGACACGCGCGAGATGACTCACTACGCGGAAGAGCAACGCCTCGGCCGCGGCAAGATCGAGTTCGATGAACTCGGCAATGCCATCTGGGTCCCGAGCACCGCGGCGGTCAGCGGGGACGTGATGCTGCGCCTGCTGGAGGATCCCACCCTCGCGATCACCGATGACTTCGCCCAAGGCACAAACCAGCCGGTCAAGCGGAACCCCCAGGGCCTGAGAAAAGGCTACGACCCCTACGACAGCGGGCTGTTGGCGAAGAAGCAATTCAAGAAGAAGAAAGACCTGCGAAAACTGTCTGCCTGGATTGAGAGCCGCAAGCCCAAAGAGGATTGACCGGCACCGGCCGGACGCGCAGGCTCGCCCGCATGAGCGGGCTCGTGCTGGTTATCGGAACGAAGAACTACAGTTCCTGGTCGTTGCGGCCCTGGTTGCTGCTGAAGCACCTCGATCTCGCGTTCACTGAAAGGCAGTACCACTTCGGTACGCCCGAATTCGAAAGCGAAATCCCGAAGATCTCCCCGACGCGCCGGGTACCGGTACTGTTGCACGATGAACTGCGGGTATGGGAGTCGCTCGCCATCGGCGAATACGCATCCGAGCTGGCCGGCGGCCGTGGCTGGCCGGCCGATCCAGGATTGCGTGCCCAGGCCCGTTCCATTGCACATGAAATGCATGCGGGGTTCACGGCCTTGCGCGACAACTGTCCGATGAATGCGCGCGCCACCGGCCGGCGCGTCGCGATGACGCCGCCGCTCGAACAGGATCTGCGCCGCATTGACGCCATCTGGTCGGGTTGCCGTCGCGATCACGGGGAACGTGGACCATGGCTGTTCGGTGACTTCAGCATCGCCGATGCGATGTATGCACCGGTTGCACTGCGGGTGAGGACCTACGGCCTGCCGCTCAGCGCGCTCGCGGCGCGCTATCTGGAAACAATGCTCGACGACGATCACCTGCAGCAGTGGATACGGGCCTCGGAGCTGGAATCAATATTCATCCCACATGAAGAAGTCGGCGCCGGCGCCTGAGCCGGTCTTGCGATGAAATGGGCCAGCGCCATCGGTCTTGGCCAGGACCTTGAATCGGCCGCCGACGAGGCGCTCGAACGATTGACGGTCGAATCGGGGATGACCCGGCCGGATCTCGTGATTGCATTTGTTTCGGCCGCCTACGGCGCGGCCATGGAAGGGCTGCCTGGAGCGCTTGAGCCCTGGCTCGGCAAGGGCATCCTGTTCGGTTGCAATGCCGGCGGCCTCATCGGCGGTGGCAATGAAGTGGAAGAGGAACCGGGCGTCGCGATACTGGCAGGGCGGCTCGGCGACGTGACCTTGACGGCGCTGCATCTCGAGCAGGCGACGCTGCCGCCACTCACAGCCACCCGGGAAATCTGGTGGAGACTCCTCGATCTCGCCCCGGAATCGGCCGCAAGCTTCCTGCTCCTGACAGATCCCGCGACCATCGACGCTGAAGCCTGCGCGCGGGGCATTGACCGCGCATATCCCGGCGCAACGGTCGTTGGCGGCCTGGCCAGCGGCGTATCCGAACCTGGCGCTGCGCGGTTGTTCGCAAATCGCGATGTCCACCGGTCGGGGGGCCTGCTGCTTGCGCTGACGGGAAATGTCGTGATCGATCCGGTCATCGCGCAGGGCTGCCGTGCGATCGGCGAACCACTCTTCGTGACCGCCTGTGACGGCAATCTGCTGCACGAACTGGATGGCCGCAGGCCGAGGGAACTGCTCGCCGCCCTGTTCGCGAGTCTCGACGAGCGTGATCGCGAACTCTTTGGGGACTCGCTGTGCATCGGCCTCGCACTTCCCGGCCCCGGCCAGAACGTCGGCACGGGCGAGTTCCTGATCCGGAATGTGCTGGGCCTGGACCCGGACACCGGCGCGCTGTGGATCGGGGCGCGCCTCGCGCGAAATGCCGTCGTGCAATTTCACCTGCGTGACGGCGATGCGGCGTCACGCGAACTGTCAGCGCGTCTCGGCACTGCGCTCGACGGACGCCTGCCGCCCGTCGCTGCGCTCCTTTTCGCCTGTGCGGCACGCGGCCGCAACCTGTTTGGCGTTCCCGGTCATGATTCCGCCGCATTGCGTCGATTCGTGGATGTTCCGGTCGCCGGCATGTTCTGCGCCGGCGAGATCGCGCCGATCCAGGGCGCGACCTTCCTGCACGGATTCTCGAGCGTGTTCGGCCTGATCCGGCCGCGCATGGCTGGAAGCGCTTGATAGAATCGCCAGTCAGAATCCCGCCGGAGACCCGAATCATGCGACGCCTGCTGCTTGCCGCCGCGATGGCGACCCTCTCGCTGCCCTCATTCGCCGCACCCCGCGGCTTGAATGCGGCAGACCTGGTGGCGCTTGCGCGCGTCTCCGAGGCGCAGCTCTCGCCGAACGGACGAAGCGCCGTCTACACGCTGCGCGAAACGGATCTCGCGGCTGATCGCGGTCGCAGCGACCTCTGGCTGATTGGCACCGATGGCGTATCCACGCCACGCCGGTTGACGAGCAGCGAGGAGAACGACACGGCAGCCGACTGGGCGCCCGATGGCGGCGGCATTTATTTCCTGTCGGCGCGTGGAGGCTCGACGCAGGTCTGGTACCTGCCGGTTGCCGGCGGTGAAGCAACCCAGGTCACGCGCCTGCCGCTCGATGTCGGCAGCTTCAGGATTTCTCCGCGTGGCGACCGGCTGTTGTTCGGGATCGAGGTCTTCCCTGACTGCGGCGACCTCGATTGCACGCGCAAGCGGCTCGATGAGCGGAAAAGCGCGAAGCAGCATGGGCAGGGCTATGACCAGCTGTTCGTGCGGCACTGGGACAAGTGGCAGGACGGGCGCGTGTCGCAGTTGTATGCGTTCGCACTCGACGGCGAGCACAACGCATCGGGGTCACCGGTCGCACTGACCGGGTCGCTGGATGCCAACGTGCCCTCGAAGCCATTCGGCGACCGCCCGGACTACGACTTCAGCCCAGACGGCAGCCAGGTCGTTTTTGCGGCGCGGGTCCGTGGCCGCACCGAGCCCTGGTCCACCAATTTCGACGTCTATCGCGTGCCGTCCGACGGCGGCGTTGCGCCGGTCAATCTGACACCGGACAACCCGGCGTGGGATGCCCAGCCGGCGTTTTCACCCGACGGCAGGCTGCTCGCGCACATTGCGATGGATCGGCCCGGCTTCGAGGCCGATCGCTTTCACCTCGTCGTGCGCGATGCGGCGACCGGAGCATTGCGCTTCACCACCCGCGACTGGGATCGCTCGATCGCAGCCTTCAGGTTCTCGGCGGATGGCCGGCAGATCTATGCGGTGACCGAACATCTCGGGCAGCGGCCGATCTGGTCAATCAATATCAAGGATGGCGCGCGCCGGATGCTCACCGGGCCGGGCAACGTCACTGAATTCGATGTCGCAGGCGACCGGATTCTCTTCGCGATGCAAAGCCTCATCTCGCCCGTCGATCTATACCTGATCGTGGGCCACGCGCTACCGAGGCGATTGACCGAGGTGAATGCTGTGCGTCTCGCCGACGTCCGCTTCGGAGAGCCGGAGCAATTCAGCTTCGCCGGCGCCGGCGGCGAGCAGGTCTACGGCTACGTGGTCAAGCCATGGAACTGGGAGCCCGGCAAGTCCTATCCGGTTGCTTTCATCGTGCACGGCGGGCCGCAATCAAGCTATGCCAATACCTGGAGCTATCGCTGGAACCCGGAGATTTACGCGGGCGCGGGCTTAGCGGCCGTGTTCATCGATTTCCACGGCTCGCAGGGCTACGGGCAGGCGTTCACCGACTCGATCAGCGGCGACTGGGGCGGCAAGCCGCTGGAGGATCTGAAAAAAGGTCTCGCCGCGGCGGCCGAGCGCTACCCCTGGCTGGATCGTGATCGCGCCTGCGCTCTCGGCGCATCCTACGGCGGCTACATGATGAACTGGATCGCCGGCAACTGGCCGGACCGGTTTCGCTGCCTCGTGAACCACGCCGGCGTATTCGATCACCGGACGATGTACTACTCAACCGAGGAACTGTGGTTCGTTGAATGGGACCAGGGCGGTCCCTATTACGACAATCCCGCAGCGCACGAAAAGTCCAATCCGGCCAACCATGTGTCCGCCTGGAAGACGCCGATGCTCGTGATCCATGGAGCGCTCGATTACCGGATTCCGTACCCTCAGGGCATCGCGACATTCACGGCGCTGCAACGTCGCGGGATCGATAGCCGGTTCCTGTTCTTCCCGGACGAAAATCACTGGATTTCGAAACCCGCCAATAGCCTGCAGTGGTACGAAGAAGTGCTGCACTGGCTCGATGCGCACCTGCAGTGAGCCGGTGTCCGGCCGCTGACATCCTTCCTTGAATCCACCGCGCAGACCCACGCTGTCAAAGCCCGATCTCACGCGCGGATTTCTCGGCGTTTTTGCCTATAGCCGCCGTGCGCTGGAACTGGTCTGGACCACCAGCCGGCCACTGACGGTTGCCTTCGCATTACTGACGCTGGTCGCCGGCACGCTTCCCGCCGCGGTTGCGTACGTCGGGGCGCTGATCGTCGATGCGGTCGTTGCGGCGATTCAGGCGGACGAAACGGCGCGTGCCGCGCTTTCCAGGAATGCGCTCGTTTTCGTCGCCGCCGAAGCCCTGCTGATCGCGACGATCGCCGGTGCGCAACGCGGTATTTCGCTGTGCCAGTCGCTGCTGCGTGCTCAACTCGGCCAGCGCGTGAACGTCATGATTCTGGAAAAGGCGCTGACGCTGGAGCTGGCGCATTTCGAAAACTCGGATTTCTACGACAAGCTGACACGCGCGCGCCGCGAAGCTTCGAGCCGGCCGCTCTCATTGGTCATGCGCACCTTCGGTCTTGGGCAAAACGCCGTATCGCTGATGAGCTTCGGCACCTTGCTGTTCAGCTTCTCGCCATGGGCGGTGCTGTTGCTGTTTCTCGCGGGACTGCCGGCATTCCTGGCAGAGGCTAAATTCTCGGGTCAGGCGTTCCGCCTGTTCCTTTGGCGCTCTCCTGAGACGCGCATGCAGCTTTATCTGGAAACCGTGCTCGCGCGCGAAGACCACGTGAAGGAAGTAAAGCTGTTCGGGCTCGGTCCGCTGTTCCTCGAGCGTTACCGCGACATCTTTCGCAGACTCTACAAGGAGGATCGCGATCTCACGATCCGCCGCGACACCTGGGGCTTTCTCCTTGGGCTGATCGCAATCGCAACGCTGTACGGAGCCTATGCATGGATTGCCCTCTCCGCGATCGCGAGCCGCATCACGCTTGGCCAGATGACGATGTACCTGATGCTGTTCCGGCAAGGGCAATCGGCCGTGTCCGCAATCCTGTCCGCCGTCGGCGGCATGTACGAAGACAACCTCTATCTGTCGACGCTTTACGAGTATCTCGATACGCCGGTGGGTGACCGCATGGGCGCGGCTATCCGCGGTCCCAGGCCCGACGACGGAATCCACTTCGAAAATGTCAGCTTCAGCTATCCGGAAGCCGAGCAACCGACGCTGGTCGATGTGAACCTGCATATCAAGCCGGGCGAGTCGCTCGCCCTGGTCGGCGAAAACGGCTCCGGCAAAACAACCCTGATCAAGCTGCTGACGCGGTTGTACTCGCCGACCGCCGGGCGCATTACGCTGGACGGACTGGACCTGCGTGAATGGGCTGAGGCCGCGTTGCGCGATCGCATCGGAGTGATCTTCCAGGACTTCGCGCGCTATCAACTCATTCTCGGCGAGAACATCGGCGCCGGCGACGTAAGGCACTTCGAGGACGAAGAACGCTGGCGTGAGGCTGGCGAAAAAGGCCTGGCGGCACCGATCGTCGACACTCTTCCGCAGGGCTACCGGACGCCGCTGGGCAAATGGTTCAACGACGGTCGCGAATTGTCAGGTGGCCAATGGCAGAAGATCGCGCTGTCGCGCGCCTTCATGCGCTCGCGCGCAGACATCCTGGTACTGGACGAACCGACCGCCGCCATGGACGCCGGCGCGGAGGCAACCATTTTCGAGCACTTCCGCACACTGACGAAAGGCCGCATTGCGATCCTCATCTCGCATCGCTTCTCCACGGTACGCATGGCCGACCAGATCGTGGTCCTGCAGGACGGCCGCATCATCGAGCGCGGCAGCCATGATGACCTGATGCGCATGAACGGGCATTACGCGCAGCTGTTTTCCCTGCAGGCAAAGGCTTACAGATAGTCGCCTCGGCTGACCTGACCGGCGGACAACAGGTCAATCCTGACGCCACTCCGCCCGGTACGCGCAGCCGAGCGCGATGACGCGCTCCAGCAGTGCCGCATAATCGACGCCCGCGTGCGCCGCTGCCCACGCGAAGTCCTCGTCCTTCTCAAGGTTTGGATTGGCGTTGGCTTCGAGAACGAATGGCGTGCCGTCGGCGCGCACGCGAAAATCCACCCGCGCATAGCCGGACATGTGCAGCGCACGATAGATGCGACGCGCCAGGCGATCGAGCTTTTCAGCCAGGCCCTCGGGCAGGTCTTCCGCTGCACGACTCGTAATGTTGTGGCGCTCTTGATAGGCGTGGTCCCACTTCGCTTTGCGTGTCGCGATCGCGACCCGGCCGTCCTTTAGTTCACCGAAAATGAACTCCCAAGGCGGCAGCGTGCGAATCCGTTCGTTGCCGAGAATCGCGACATAGAGTTCGCGGCCCTCGATGTATTCCTCGACCAGGGCGTCGGAATTGGTGTGCTCATGGATGAAGGCAATGCGCTCGCGCAGCTTGGTGGCATCGTCGACTACGGAGGCCTGCGAGATTCCGAGCGAAGCATCCTCCGTCGCCGACTTGACAAACAACGGATAGCGCAGGCGCGCCGGGATGCGAATCGCTGAGCCGCGCTTGAATACGGCGAACAGCGGCGTCGGAATGCGGTGGTAGGTAAGTATCTGCTTTGACAGTACCTTGTTGCGCGACAACATCATGCCGCAGGGGTTGCATCCCGTGTATTGCTGGCGCAGCAACTCCAGATAGGCGACCACATGCTGGTCATAGGTCACGACACCGCCGAATTCCTCCAGCAGGTTGAAGCAGATCTGCGGCTTCCAGTCCCGGATCATTGTGCGCAGCTCGCCGAGACTGTCACCGATGCCAAGTGGTTGCACTTCGTGCCCGCATTCGCGCAACTTCGTGATGACGTCGAGCTCGGTGCGAAACTCGGCTATCTGGGCGTCCGTGACGCCATCGAGATTCTCCGGCGGCACCAGGGTTTCGTGAACCAGCACGAGAATGCGTTTTTTCTTTTTCATAGGGCCAGCTTGGGTCCGGCATTGCGCATCGCCCTGCGCACCAGCGCGATTATGAGGCGTTCCACGCGGCGCCTCGTGTCACGCCAATCGTCCCGCACCAGCAGGCCATGCGCGGCGCAGCGGTATATCAGGTTCTCGACGACCTCCTGTACCAGGTACTCGCTGGCGCCCAGCCGGCGCGCAATTCGGCGCCTGAATATCGGCAGATCCTCCCGCAACCGCCGTGCGGCGGTCGCCTGGCCGCGGCGACTTCGATTCGGCGTGAATACGCGCCCCAGAATCCTGTCCATCCGTTCGGCATCGTCAGTGCGGTAGTGCCGCGCCATGCGCCGGTAATGCTCACGCAAGGTCCAGCGCGCACTCCTCAACGGCTCGACATGGTAGCGGGCCCGCGATACCGGCACCTCGTCGTGAATTTCCCGCATCAGTTCGTCGACGTAATTCAGCTTGTGGATGGCGGGCCAGCCGGCGTAACGATTGCGCCAGTCCGATCGTGGTGTCAGCCAGACCGCCAGTGTTTCGGCGAAATCCTCGGTCGGATGACTCTGCGCGTACCAGTTTCCGAGGTGCTGGACATAGCGCCGGCTGCCGGGCCGCGGACGGTAGTGCTGCGGATACGGGGTCGAAGCGTAGCCGAAATTCTCGCGCCATTTCTTGCGTCTGCGTAATCGGTAGGCGGTGTCGATGGCGTGACCCGCCTCATGGCGCAGAATTCTCATTAGCGACTGCGCGTTCCCGCCCTCCACCTCTCCCATGAAGCGGCGCTGCAATATTTTCAATCGGGGATGCAGGATGTAGAAGGGGACAGCGAACCCCGGCACGCCGTCCGGCGAAAACCATTCTTCCGCAATCCAGCAATGCGGGCGAAATTTGATGCTGCGGGCTTCCAGATCGCGATACAGACGCTCGACCTGCGACTCGACCGGCGAGCCCTCAATTCGCAATCCGAGGTCGCAGAGACGCATGTCCAGCAACCGCTCATCGTCGAGCCGTTGCCAGGCGGCATGACTGTGTCCTCGCAGCTTCATGCTGGCCGCATCCCGGCCTCGTATAGGGCATCGGCTAGCGCCTGGATTTCACTGCCGCGCGCGACCGCCGTGCGCCAGGCCGGCGGCAGCGCGGCCGCGCCGTAATGTGCACCGGCAAGCTGACCGACAATCGCGGCCGTGATGTCTGCGTTACCGCCGAAGCTCGCAGCGATGCCAAGGCATTCTGCAGGACTGCTGCCATGCTCGAATGCCCACAGTGCGGTCTCGAGTGCGCCTGTTGCCGCATTCGTACCGGTCTGGACGGCCCGCGGCTTGCTGCGCCTCCACGATCCCAGGGCAACGTCATTGACACGCTTCTTCAATGTCACTGAATCCCAGAATCCCGGAGCCGGGGCGAAGTACGGTGCGAGAAGTTCTTCCTTGCCGGCGCCTGCAAGCGCACCCGCGAGCAGCGCGGCGAAGTAGCGCACGGCATCCAGTGTCACGGGCGCCTGATGCGTGATACGCGCGCAGTTGACCGCCGATTCGACGGCTTCACACGGATTGCCGCGGCCAAAGACGACCGCCGGCCCGATCCGGGCCAGTGGTTCCGCATCCGCATGCGCCGGGTCATGCGAGCCGGCGAACGGATTCCCGGTCCATAGCGCGGTCGCAATCGCGCGCGCCGTCGCCGGACTGATCCCGATGCAGCTGCCGGTGCTGGTCCAGCGGCCTTCCCTCTGCCATTGCTGATATCGCTGCAATTGATCGCGGGCATCCAGCGCTCCGCGCTCCACAAGACTCTCCGCCAGACACAAGGCCATCGCCGTCTTGTCGGTCCAGGCGCCCGCAGGAAGGCTGAATGGACCGCCGCCGCCCAATTCACCATCCGTCGCGACCGGACCCGGTCGCAGGCCATGCGTGGACTGCCCGATCGCGTCGCCCATCGCGAGACCCAGCAGCAGGCCGCGGCAGCGATCGCGCTGATCGCCGCTCGCGGTTGCGGCCGCCCAGGTCGGGCCAGCCACGGGTGCCGCCGAATTCGGGGTCGCCGCGCGCGGGCTCTGCGATCTCCAGTTGCGCACGTATTCGCACTGCGCCAGCGTTTCGGGAACGCTGGGCCAGGTTTGCGAGCGCTCGCTTTCGCGCCACAGTTTGTTGAGACGCAGAAGCGCTTCCTCACCTGTCAGCCCGCCGCGCGCGAGCCAGCAGCCGGTCACCAGGTTCGTGCGGCCGATGCCGGCGCGGCAATGAAGGTAAATTTGCCGGCCGTCGGTGAGGTTCGAATCCAGCGCGTCCAGGATAACTTCGATCTGTTCCGTGGATTCAGGCAGGCCGTGATCGCGGATGGGCCTGCGAAGGTAGACGACCGCGTCAGCTGCGTGGGCCCTTGGCAGCAGCTTGTCATAGGCGTCCAGCTCGCCCGGCTCGGTCAGGTCAATGAAGCAGTCGATCCCCGCATCGAGCAGGCGCTGCAACCGCTCAAGCGTCGCCAACCCGTTCGGTCCCGACGGGTGCTCGCCCGCGAGCAGGCGCCCCGGCACGACCCAATAGCTGTTCGGCAGCGGCGGCGGCTGTGGCGCCACTTCAGGAGCCGGGTCCGGCGGTCATGCGCTCGAGCGCGGCGAAATCGAACACCTGCGGATCGGCGAGATGCGAGGGCTCGACATTGCAAAGCGCGGTGAAAATCGAGTCGACACGCCCGGGATGATCGCGGTCCCAGGCCTCGAGCATCTTGCCCATCGCAACTCGCTGCAGATTCGGCTGCGAGCCGCACAACGTGCAGGGAATGATCGGGAACTCGCGCGCACGCGCGTAGCGCGCGATTTCGCGCTCGGGCACATAGCAAAGCGGCCGGATCAGGACATTGCTGCCGTCATCGGACCGGAGTTTCGGCGGCATCGCCTTCAGCCGCCCGCCGTGAAACAGGTTCAGGAAAAAGGTTTCTACGATGTCGTCGCGGTGATGACCCAATGCGATTCGCGTATAGCCATTCTCGCGCGCGAAGCGGTACAGGGCACCGCGGCGCAGCCGGCTGCACAGCCCGCATTGCGTACGGCCTTCCGGTATCACGCGGCGCACGACGCTGTAGGTGTCCTGCTCGATCACGTGGTATGGCACGCCGAGCGCCTCGAGGTAGTCGGGCAGCACGCGCGCCGGAAACCCGGGCTGTTTCTGGTCCAGGTTGACCGCGCAGATTTCGAAGCTGACCGGCGCTGCGCGCTGCAGCGACAGCAGCATATCGAGCAGCGTGTAGGAATCCTTGCCACCAGACAGGCAGACCATCACGCGATCGCCCTCGCCGATCATCCTGAAATCGGTGATCGCCTTGCCAACCAGGCCGCGCAGGCGCGCGGCGAGGCGCCGGAAATTGGCCGAAGTTTCCTTTGGCAGCGGAATCACGGCAGTATTCTAGAATTCCGAGACGTACTTGCGCTCGAGATAGCGCAGGAATGGCGCCGCCGACAGCGGCCGGCCTGTCGCATGCTCCACAAGTTGCGGCACGCCCATCTTTGCGCCCAGCGAATGCACCCTCTCCCGCAGCCAGGCGAACAGCCCGCCGAACTGGCCGGCCGCGATTTCGGCCTCGATGCCCGGATGCTGTTCGCGTATCGATTCCCAGAGCTGGCCGGCAATCACGGCGCCTACGCCATAGGACGGAAAATGCCCGAAGGATCCCGATGCCCAGTGTATGTCCTGCAGACAGCCCTCGAGGTCCGATGCGGGCACCAGTCCCAGACGGTCGGCGGAAAGTTCAAGCCAGGCCTCACGCAGATCCTTCACCGCCAAATCACCGGAAAGCAGGCGCCGTTCGAGTTCGTAGCGCAAGCCGATGTGCGTCTGGTAGGTCAGCTCGTCGGCTTCCATGCGGTTCGGCCCGCGTTCGACGCGATTCAGGTGGCGATAGAGATTTTCATCGGACCATTCCGGGCCCGCGGCGCCATAGTGCTTTTCGAGCAACGGTCGCAGCCAGGACACGAACGACTTGTTGCGGCCCACGATCATCTCGAGAAGCAGCGACTGGCTTTCCTCCAGCGCCATGCCGCGATCCTGGCCGACCGGCTGGTCTACCCATTCCGCCGGCAGACCGAGGTCATACAAGGCCTGGCCGGTCTCATGCAAGGCGCCGAGCAAACCCTGGAACGGGTCTCTAATGTTGAATTTGGCCGTGACCCGGATATCGCCTGGCACGCCCTCCGTGAACGGGTGGTCGCTTTCGTCGAAGCGGCCCCGGTCGAATGGAAAACCCAGGGCCTTCATGACGTCGGTGCAAAGGCCGCGCTGGCGGCTGGCCGAGAAACGGCCCTCGATCTTGATCACGGGATGCGCGGCCTGGACTTCCATGGCCTCGGTCACGAGTGTCGGCAATCGCTGCATCAGCGGCGTGAAGATCGCGTCGATGTCGTGCGAAAGCAGCCCCGGCGTGAATTCGTCCGCAAGCGCGTCCCAGGGATCGAGCCCGAATCGCTGGGCGAGCAGCTCGGCTTTGCTGCGCGTCAGCTTGATGACTTCATCGAGGTGCGGCGCCAGCACGCCGAAGTCATTCTGCTCGCGCGCTTCACGCCAGCGCGCCTCGGCGAGCGCCACGGATCGCGCGATGCGCGCGACCAGCGTCGGTGGCGTCGCGATCGCGTGATCGTGCAGACGGCGCATCTCGCGCAGCCGCGAGATTCGCGGCGACACCAGAAGCGTGTGGCACTCGATCTGCAGCGCGGCGAGCTGGTCGCCGCGTACGTCGGCGCTTGCGCGCGGCATCGTAACGGCCGCATCCCAGCGCAAGACCGCCAGTACGCCGCGAAACGCGTGCAGCCGGCGGAACTCCTGTTCGAGCTGCTGATAGGGCGTTGCGGTCGCCATTCCCGGACTCCTCCGCCCACGAGCCAGTACCGGGAAATACCGGCCAGGCCACCGGCGCGCGCCGGGTTCGGACATCCTCGATCGGGCGGCCTGCGGCTGGATATTCAGCCTTGGCCTCTCGAGATGCGCCCGCAGGAACAGCGGGAGCGATCCATTCAGGACCAAATTCTACCAGCCGGGGCCGCCGGAACCCCGCCGTGAAGCCATCAACTTCTTATTTTTCAACTAGTTAAGACGGGTCAGCGCGGCTTGACACGGACGGCGCCGCTGCAGCCCTCAGCCGCTCGATGAGCCCCGCCAGGTAATTCGGCGAGCGGTGTTCCCCGGCCATCAGTGCGTAGACTGCCGGCACCGCAAACAGTGTCAGCAGGACGGCAATGGTCGTTCCGAAGAACACGACCACGCCAATCGGCTTGCGTTGTTCGGACCCGGCCCCCGACGCCAGCAGGAAGGGCAGCGACCCGAACGCAGTGCACAGGCTCGTCATCAGCACCGGGCGCAGCCGGATCGTCGCGGCCCGGGTGACTGCCTCGACACGCCCGAGGCCCTGGTCGCGCAACTGATTGGCGAACTCGACGATCAGCACGCCGTTCTTTGCGGCAATCCCGACCAGCATGATCATCGCGATCTGGCTGAAGATGTTGAGCGACATCGGGCTGCCCGCCAGCCGGAAGATCGCAAGGCCCGCGATGGCGCCAATCAGGGCGAGTGGCACGGTCGTCATGATGACGGCCGGTTGTTTGAAGCTCTCGAACAGCGCGGCGAGCACCAGGAATACGATCGCGATTGCAAATGCGAAGGTGGACCAGAACTGGCCCTGGGTGCGCAGGTACTCGCGCGCCTCGCCGTCGAAGGACAGGCGGGCCGCCGGCGGCAGTTCCGTGCGTATCAATTCCTGAAAGTACTGTACCGCGTCGCCCAATGCGTAGCCCGGCGCGAGCCCGGCGCTGATCGTGATTGAACGCATCCGGTCGTAGCGGTTCAGCTGCATCGCACCGGAAGTCTCGGTCAGCTTCACCAGATTGGACAGCGGCACCAGTCCGCCGCTGCGATCGGAGCGGACGTAGAGATTCTGCAGGTCCGAAGGCACGACCCGATCCTGTGCCTGGCCCTGCAGGATCACCCTGTATTCCCGGCCGCGATCCACGTAGGTCGTGACCACACGCGATCCGAGCACCGTTTCCAGCGTGCGGCCGACCGTTTCCAGTGAAATGCCCAACTCCGCCGCGCGGTCGCGGTCCACCGCCACGTCGATCTGAGGCTTGCGCTCCCGGAAATTCGAATCCACGCCCACCAGTCCTGGATTCGTCCGTGCGAGATCCTGGATGCGGTCACTCCAGCCGGAAAGTGTCGGGTAGTCGGGACCGCCGATGACGACCTGCAACGGTCTGCCGAAACCGCGCGAACCGAGGCCTTGCATCGCATAGGCGCGGGCGCGCACGCCTGGCAGGTCCTTGAACTGCGTGGTGAGCGAAGCTGCCACGTCGATGGCGCTGCGCTTGCGCTTGCCCCAATCCGTGAGCAGCACGAAGCCGCGCACCTCATTGACCTCGGTGCTGCCCGTGGCGCTGCCGCTGCCGATGCGCATGATGAAGCGGCGGATGTCGCCGTACCGATCCACCTCGCGGAACAGGATTCGCTCCGCCTGCAGCATCTGCCGTTCGGTGTACTCGAGACTCGCACCTTCGGGAGCATCGAGTTCGAGGCGCACGAAACCGAGATCCCCGGGCGGCGCGAATTCACGGGGCAGTGCATTCAGAGCGATGACGGCGACACCCGCCAGCACGACGGTGCCACCGATGACCAGCCACGGCCGATCGAGCAGCATCCGCAGCTTTTGTTCGTAGGCCTGCGAGAGCGCGTGAAAAAAGCGATCGAGCCGCCGTGCGAACCCGCCGCGTTGCTGCCCCTGGCGGAACAGGCGCGACGTCATCATCGGCGTCAGCGTCAGCGCCACCAGCGCCGAAAACAGTACGGCCGACGCGAGCGTCAAGCCGAATTCGCGGAACAACCGGCCGATGGTGCCGGGCAGGAACGAGATCGGCACGAATACCGAGATCAGCACCAGCGTCGTTGCGATGACGGCAAAGCCGATTTCGCGGCTGCCGTCGATTGCGGCCAGCAATGGCGGCTGACCCTGCTCGACGCGGCGGTAGATGTTCTCGAGCACGACGATCGCGTCGTCCACGACGAGTCCGATCGCGAGCACCAGGCCGAGCAGCGTCAGCACGTTGATCGAATAGCCCATGACATCCATGAACATGAATGTGGCAATGATCGAGATCGGGATGGTTACTGCCGGCACCAGCGTTGCACGCAGATTGCCGAGGAACAGGTAGATGACGAGCAGGACCAGCGACAGCGAAATCCCTAGCGCAATCATGACTTCCCGCAGCGATGCGTTGATCGAGTCCGCACGGTCGATATTGATGGTCAGCGACATGCCCGCGGGCAGTCCGGGCTGGATGCGTTCCAGCGTCGCATAGATCTGCTGCGCGACTTCCAGCGTGTTCGCCTTCGAATTCTGCTCGATGCCGAGGCTGATGCCGGGCAGGCCCATCGAACGGGACACGCTGCGCTCGTTCTCCGCGCCGAGCTCGACCCGCGCGACATCGCCGAGTCTGACCAGGTAGCCGTCGGGACCGCGCCCGATTGACAGCTTGCGGAAGTCCTCGACCCGTGAGAGGCCGGTGTCGGTGCGCAATGCGAATTCGCGTGCGCTGGATTCGAGTCGGCCCGCCGGCAGCTCGACGTTTTCGCGCCGCAGCGAGCTCTCGATGTCGGCGACTGTCAGGGCACGGGCGGCCAGCGCCTGGCGATCGATCCAGATCCGCACCGCCTGCCGGCGCTCGCCGTTGATATTGACGCGCGCGACGCCGGGCGCCGCGGACAGCTGGTCGACCAGCACCCGCTCGGCATAGTCGGTCAGTTCCAGCACCGACATGCGGTCGCTGGACAGGTTGAGGTACATGACCGCCTCGCCGATGGACTCGGCCTTCTGGATCTCTGGCGGATCGGCTTCCTGCGGCAGGTCGTCGATGACGCGCCCGACACGATCGCGGATGTCGTTGGCGGCTGCGTCCACGTCGCGATCGCTGCTGAACTCGATATTGATCGCCGAGCGTCCATCCCGGGAACTGGAACGCAGCGTTTCAATTCCCTCGAGGCCGGCGATGCGGTCCTCGATCACCTGAGTGATCTTGTTCTCGACGATCACGGCGCCTGCGCCCAGGTAATTGGTCTGGACCGACACGAACACCGGATCCACTTCCGGGTACTCGCGGACTGCGAGCCGGGTCAGCGAAATGAGGCCCAGGATCACCAGCAGCAGGCTGACGACCGTCGCGAACACCGGCCGCCTGATCGAGAGTTCTGAGAGCTTCATCGGTCGGGCCGGCTAGCCTGCGGCCGTCGGTGCGGACTCGAGTTCGTGCACGGCGCTGTTGTCGCGGATCTGCTGCGTGCCTTCGATGACGACACGCTCGCCAGCGGCGACACCCGCCAATATCTCGACTTCACCGGGGCTGCGCCGGCCAATCGTGACGACGCGGCGCGACGCGCGCCCGTCCGCGACCACGAACACATAGACCTCGCCACGCTCGGGCACCAGAGCCTGTTCCGGCACGACCAGGCCCGGCAGCGGTTCGCGGCTGACGACGACGGTCAGGAACATGCCCGGCCGCAGGAATCCCTTTGGATTAGGCAGGCGGGCACGCACCCTGATCGAACGCGTGACAGGATCGACCCGTGAATCCACGGATTCCACCGCGCCGTCGAACGATTCCTCAGGATAGGCGATGCTCTTTGCGGCGACGGCAAGGCCCGGCTTCAGGATCGCAAGGAACGTCTCGGGCACGTCGAAGTCGATCTTCATGGTGCGCGTATCGTCGAGCGTCGTGATAATCGCACCCGGGCTCACCAGGGCGCCGACACTGACGCGCCGCAACCCGACACGGCCATCGAAGGGCGCGCGGATCACCGTGTCGGCCACGCGCGCCGCCGCTGATGCAACCCGTGCCGAGTTGCCTTTCAGCGTCGCCTCGATCTGCTCGAGTTGCGATTGCGACACGGCTTGCTGCGTAAACAGGCCGCGGCCACGTTCGTAGGCGCTCCTGCTTTCGGCCAGCGCGGCCTCGGCCGCAGCCAGGTCGGCCCGGTCCTGCGCGCCGTCCAGTTCGACGAGCACCTCGCCGCGGCGCACCCATTGGCCCTCGTCGAAGCGCACCTCGATCACCTTGTTACCGGCTTTCGACGTGATATCGACCGCCTCGTTGGCATGCGCGGTTCCCAACGCCTCGATCCTGACCGCGATGGGTTTTTGCACGACCGGCGCCGTGATGACAGCGACCGACTCTGGCGCGCTTTCGACAGCGGCATCCGCGGCAGGGGCGTCCGGCCGGCGGCTGGTGTAGGCATAGACGGCCGCCGCGATCACCAGCACCGCGATGACAATCATCATTGGCCGTCTGGATTGATTCAGCATCTGGAAGCCCGCTAGAAATAGAGCCGCATGATGACTTCGGCGACACACGCGGGCTTGCTGCTGCCCTCGACCTCGGCCGTGTACTGCTCGGTTATCTGCAGGCCGCCGCTGACCTCCTCGACCGCCTCCAGCGTCACCCGCGCGCGCATCCTGCTGCCGACCCGCACGGCACTTGGAAAGCGCAGCTTGTTGATGCCGTAGTTGATGACATTGCGCACACCGGGAAGCGTCGAGCGGTCATCCAGCATGAGTCCGCGCAGCGTCGTGTAGAGCGCGAGTGTCAGGTAGCCGTGCGCAATCGTCCCGCCATAGGGTGAATCTTTCGCTGCGCGGGCCGGATCGCAATGGATCCACTGGTGGTCGTCGATCGCATCCGCGAAGGCATCGACACGCTGCTGCGAGATGTCGAGCCAGTCGCTGACGCGCACTTCCCTGCCGACTGAAGTCTGCAATTGCGCCAGCACCTGTTCACGCGGCGTATTCATTGCCTCGATGCTAACCGATGCCCCGCACGCCCGCGCGTCAGCGCTTTTCCAGCCATTCGGCGATTGTCCTTGGCAGAATTTCCTGGGCCCTGGCGCTCACATAGATACCGATGTGGCCACCGTCGAATTCGAAACTCGTGTAGTCATGGCTGCCGATCAGCCCGCGCAGGGGAAGCGTTGCCGACGGCGGCACGAGATGGTCCTGCGCTGCGTGGATATTCAGCACCGGGCAATCCAGCTGCCGCAGGTCCACGCGGCCCCCGCCGATCATGAGTCCGCCAAGCACGAGGCGGTTCTCCTGGAAAAACCAGCGAATGAACTGCGCGAAGGCGGCCCCGGCCTGGTCCGGGCTGTCGAAAATCCAGTTTTCCATGCGCAGGAAATTTGCGAGCGCGGCGGGATCGTCGGCGATGTCGGCGATTCCTGCGTATTTCTGGCTGGTCAGCCTGAGTGGCATCAGTGACAGAAACGTGGCATTCAGGAGTTCACCCGGGATGTTGCCGAATGCTTCCACCATCCGGTCGACGTCGACGCCGCGAATCCATTTTGACAACAGGTTTTCGGGCGTGTGGAAATCCACCGGTGTCACCATCGTGATCAGGTTGCGGACCCCTTCCGGATGGAGCGCCGCGTGGCACAGCGCAAGCGTGCCGCCCTGGCATACGCCCAGCAGATTGACCGCAGGGACCCCGAGCGTGTGCCGGACGTGGTCGATGCAGCCACCGAGGTAGCGATTGACGTAGTCATCGAGTTCGAGAAAGCGGTCGGCGGCGCCGGGATATCCCCAGTCGATCAGGTAGACATCGAGGCCCCGCGCGAGCAGCCCGCGGATCAACGAGCGGTCCGGTTGCAGATCCATCATGTAGGGCCGGTTGACCAGCGCGTAGCAGATCACGACCGGCGGCAATCCTGCGCTTGCCGCCTGTGGGCGATAGCGGTACAGGACGATCCCGTCCTCGCGATGCACGATGTCGCGCGCTGAGCAGCCTTCTGCCGGTGCCTCGAGCGTGGCGAGCGCGAGCGCGCCCGCCGCCATCCGACGGGAGAAATCGGCGATTTCTCCCGCGGCCTGCATCGCATCGATCGCGAGGCGGGTCATCGCTTCTGTGCCTCACGCAGCAGGCGGGCCAGTTCATGCAGCCGCCGGTGGATCGCGTCGACCTCGGCGCGCGTCGGCAGGTTGAAGGCCCGCGCCCATTCCTCGATTTGCCGCCGCTGCTCGAAACGCATCTCGACCATCGCCGTCAGCAACTCGGTCTGTGCGGCCGCGAAGTCCTCGCTGTGGGCAGCCGTTGCATAAGCCTGTTCGCCGCACTCGACCCACAGGTCATGCAGCTGGCGCAAGGAAGTGACTGGCGGCCCGGACGCATCCGGGCCAGAGAGTACTGCGACCAGCCTTGCCACCGCATCCGCGGCGACTGCCGACAGCAGTTCACTCACACGCGCCGCGGCGCGCTGCCAGCGCAATGTCGTGCTCATCAGGCGTTCAGTGGCCGCTTGTTGCGCGTGCAACGGACCAAATGCCGGCACGTAGAGGCGCACAAATTTTTCTTTCAGCGCATTGCGTAGTTGATCGAGGCCCTTCTCAAGGGCCTGGGACGGCGTGCCAGCCTCCTGCGATAACTGTGATTCGACAAGCTTCCAGAGTTCGCGGGTGATGCCGAGATAGTCTTCGCCGAAATCCCGGATCCTGCGCACGGCCTCGGACTCCGTGTCCGCGTGCGATGCAAAAGGAATATCGCGAATCCCGTCTCCGAATGTATCCGAGATATTCATATAACTATATGTTTTATATATATATTATGATCAATTCTGCAACCAGCACCTACAAGAAGAAAACTCATGTTGCACTGCAATACAAATTGATTTAATATAACGCCCATCTCGTTAGTGCCCAGACAGTTTAAGGATGCCAGAAATGATGAACCCAACCTTTGATTTCAGCGCGTTTGTCGATGCCAGCAAGAAGGCCTTCGCACCCGCCGCCAAGTTCAACGAGCTGACCCTGAAGGGTTTCGAGCGCGTTGCGCGCCAGCAGCTGGCCTTCGTCGGTGAGATGCTCGAATTCTCCATGCAGCAGATGCAACTCGCCACGACTGCCAAGGATTTCAATGACCTGACGGCCCGTCAGGTCGAGCTGACGACGCAGTTTGCCGAGAAGGCGACGCAGCGTTCGCAGGATCTGGTCAAGCTCTCGACCGAGCACCAGGCCGAGATCACCAAGCTCTTCGAAAAGACAGTTGCCGAGACCGCCCAGACGGCCAAGAAAGCCGCCTGATCGGACGCTGACAATCCCCCTCGGGACGGCGCACCTTCGGGTCGCCGTCCTTTTTTTTGGCTGCGCCAGCCGCCACGGGGCGTTATGCCGCAGTGCGTTATCGCACTGCGGCATGATCCGGTACACTCCAGCCATGATGAAGGAACGCCTGATCAAGAAGTACGCCAACCGGCGGCTTTACGACGCCTCGATCAGCAAGCATGTGACCCTCGAGGACATCCGGGACCTGATCGTCAAGGGCGAGAAGATCCGGGTCGTCGAGGACAAGACCGGGGAGGATATCACCCGGCTGATCCTGCTCCAGGTCATCGCCGAGCAGGAGCAATTCGGCAAGCCGATCCTGACGACCCAGTTGCTGGAGTCGATCATCCGCTACTACGGCGGCCCGATGCAGGACTTCATGGCGCGCTACCTCGAGCAAAGCGTGACATCTTTCACGCGCCAGCAGGAAAACGTCCAGCAGCAGATCTCACAGATGCTGAGCAGCGCGCCGCCACCGATGAATGCGATGGCAGAGCTGACCCGCCAGAACATGGAAATGTGGAATCGCATGCAGGAAGGGATGCTGGCGATGATGGTTTCCCCGCGCAAGGCGCATCCGCCCGGCGAGCCGGAAGGCGCCGAAGAGGCGGACAAACAGGCCACCGCCGCATCGCCCGGTCAGGGCAATCTCTGATTCCCGGATCTACGATCTAGGCGCGCACGCCGGCGCTCGTCGCGTGTTCCCAGGCAAGCATCGCCCGCTTGCGCTCGACTCCCCAGCGATAACCGCCGAGCCCGCCATCGCGCCGCAGCACGCGATGGCATGGAATGAGCCACGCGACCGGATTCGCGCCGACCGCCTGGCCGACGGCACGGCTGGCGGACGGCTGGCCGATGGCGCGCGCAATTTCCGAATAGCTGGTCGGCCCGCGCGAGCCGAGCTCCAGCAATGCCTGCCAGACCTTGACCTGGAAGTTTGTGCCGGAAAGCGAAAGCGCCACTTGCCCGCGGCGCTCGATGAAAATCTGCGCAGCGAGTGCGGCAATCGCCTCATCGTCGCGATCGAACGTCGCACGCGGCCAGCGCACTTTCAATTGGGCGAGCGCCGCACTGTCCGATCCGTCCACGAACGCGAGATGCGCAAGACCGCGCTCGGACAAGGCCGCGTGGATGCGGCCGAATGGCGATGCGGCATAGCCGTGGCGCAGCCGGATTCCAAGGCCGCCATCCTTGTATTCGCCCGGCGTCACCGCATCGAAACTGACGAACAGGTCATGCAGACGCCCTCCACCCGATAGCCCCGCGGCCCAGGCAGCCGCGAGCACAGAGCCACGATCATCCAGCTCCTGTTTCGCCACCGACAATGCGACCGTTCGCAGGTAACGGGTCGGCGACAGTCCGGCCCAGCGACGGAATTCCCGCGAAAAATGGAAAACGCTGAGCCCGGCGACACGCGCCAGCTCGTCGAGCCGCGGCTGCCGCTCATGGTGGCGGTCGATGTGGGCGATGACGCGTTCCATGCGCCGATATGCGGAAGATTCGCTCGAGGGTGTCTGTGTCATGGTAACGCTACATTGCGGCGGCAGGGTCTGCGCCGGCAACCCGGATCTTGCTGAATTCTCAATCTGTCTTGCGGGCTTTCTTTCCGGTGATGCTGCCGATCGGCAGCGTCCCGGTTTCGTTGAACGGGATCGAACGCCACATGCCGAGGTGCGTCGACAGCTTGCCCTTCAACCGGTATTCGACCGCCTCGCGCGACTTGCGGTCACTGCCGAGGATCCGCAGTAGTGCCGTCGCCGCATTGGCGGTCACGATCATGTCGAATTCCGCCTCGCCATTGGCCGGCACGGTAAATTCGCGCGCCGAAATGCCGTGCGCAAATGGCTCACCCGCGAGCTCCACGTCGACATCCAGTCCATTGACCGGGATATCCCGTTGGTTTGGATTCCGCACGCGCAGCCGCACTTCGAGCTTCTGCTCCAGAATATTCGCCTCGAGCGCCCGCACCCCCACGAATGACACCCGCGGGGTCTCGAGCTTGGTCCCGAAACCCGCGCAGGCGACCAGCCCCGCTGCCAGCACGAGTGCCACGATTGACTTCATGGCCGGATCTTAACGGAGCCGTGCCGAGGAGGTCACAGAGCCCGTCGGGTCAAGAATGGAGCCAGGGCTTGACTAGTACTAACTTAGTAGTATTATCTGCTCCATCATGCTGGCAGATAGGTAGCCCTTCGTGGAGCAAGAGACCGCAGCGATGACCGGCACCGAGGACGCCTCCGAACTGGAGCGGCTCTCGCAGAAATTCCAGCGGGAACTGAATGCGGGCCTGGTAGGCCTGGTGCTGCTCGCGGTTCTGGATCAGGCAGACGAAGACCTCTACGGCTACCAGATTGCCAAGCGCCTGCAGCAGCTCGCCGAAGGCAGTTCACCGGTCAAACAGGGTGCCCTGTACCCGGTCCTGCGCCAGTTGTCGGCCAATGGCCTGCTGGCGAGCCGAATCGTGCCGTCTTACTCTGGCCCGCCGCGCCGCTACTACAGGATCACGGATGCCGGGCGCAGGACGCTTGGCGAGTGGCGCGGCATCTGGCACGCAACACGCGATTTTGTCGATGAATTCACGGAATCCAAGGGAGCATCGTCATGAACGAACGGTCCGCGCCACGCTCGATCGAGCAATACCTCGAGGCGCTCCGCGCTGCGCTCGCCGGAGAAGACCCGGCATTGGTGCAGGATGCCCTTTACGATGCCGAGGAGTACCTGCGCGCTGAAGTCGCAGCGAATCCGGATCGCAGCGAAGCCGACACACTCGAACTCATCGCCAGCACCTATGGCGCACCCGATGAAGTCGCAGGGGCGTATCGCACGACCGAGAAACAGGTCCGCACGGCCCTCGCGCCGCCGCCGCGCAAGGTCTCGCGGACTGCCTTCGGCCGGTTCTTCGCCGTTTACGGCGACTCCAGGACCTGGACCGCGCTCTTCTACATGCTGCTGGCGCTGGTGACTGGCATCTTCTACTTCACAGCCACCGTCGCGGGACTATCCATGTCGGCCGGCCTGATGGTGATGATCATCGGCATCCCGGTGTTCCTGCTGTTCGTCGGATTCACGCGCGTGCTGGCCCTTGCAGAAGGCCGGCTGGTCGAAGGGCTGCTGGGTCAGCGCATGCCGCGCCGGCCCGTGTACCCCAGCAAGGGAACGCCGATCTTCGAGCGCATCAAGGACATGCTGACGGACCGGCGCACCTGGACCACGATGTTCTATTTCCTGCTGATGCTGCCGCTCGGCATCCTGTATTTCACGACCGCGATCACCGGCATTGCGGTCAGCCTCGGCTTGACGGTCGGTTCGATCGCGAGCCTGCTGCTGGACACGGGCTTCGGCCATATCAGCATCGACAACGCCGTCTACTTCGGCCCTTCACCGGCGCTCGCGCCGCTGCTCTTCATCGCCGGAATCCTGCTGCTGACTGCTGTCATGCATCTGGTGCGCGGCATCGGCCGGGCCCATGGCACGCTCGCCAAGCATCTGCTGGTTGCGCCAAGAGGCGCGGCTTGAGCCGGATCGCGCGCGTGTCATGCCAGGGCTGATCGCGCTGCTGCTGCTCGGCGTGCCGGGGACCGTCGTGCCGCAAGCCCCGGCTGCGGCAACCGAGGAGCATTGCCTGCCGGGTGATGCCGGATTCCTGTCGATGCGGCTGCGCGGCAGCATCGAAGCCGACATCGAATGGCGCGAGCCGGAACTCGACTGCACCGGCATGCCGCGTCCCGACGGCCGCGGACTGCGGTTGCGTTTTTCGGGACCATTACCCGGCGCCGGAGAACTCGCCATCGTTTTCGCGGCGCCTGAACTCGGCATGGGTTTGTCGGCGCACGGCGTACCGGTGAATATCACGCTGCTGGACGAAGCCGGCGAACGCATCTATGGCACCCAGGGCGATAGCCGCTGCCAGTTCGACGAAGTCGAACAGCTTGCGCTGACCGACCCGTTGCTGCCACCCAGGAGCTTCAGGGTCAGCGCAAGGGGATTCTGCATCGTGCCCGCGCGCGCATTGGACGGCGATGGCGCCGTCTTGCTGACGCGATTCGATTTCACGGGACGCGTGACATACAGCGAAGTTGATGCTGCAACACCGGGCGCGGCGGCGCCCTTCCCCGATCTGCCGCGCGCCGGGATCCAGGTGATCACAGCCGGCGGCCGGCACGACTTCAAGGTCTGGATTGCCGACACCGAGCCGAGCCGGGAGCGCGGCCTGATGTTCGTCAAGTCTCTGCCGGCAGATCACGGGATGCTGTTCCTGTTCGAGCGGCCGCAGTTCGCGTCCTTCTGGAGTCGCTCGACATCGTGTTCATCGGTCCGGACGGTGTCATCGTCAATATCGCCCGCGACACCGAGCCCCTTTCACTCAAGGCCATTCAGTCGGCTGCACCCGTGAAGGGTGTGCTCGAGCTGGTTGCCGGTACCGCAGCGAAAATCAGCCTGGCCGCCGGTGATCGTCTGCTACACCCGGCCTTTGGAACGCCGCCCAGTCACCCTTGAGCCAAAGATCGTGGGTTGAGTGGTAATAAAGTGGGTCCTGAGTGCCAAATAAGTCCAGATTTCATCCACTGGGTGGGTAAACTGGAATAATCACACGCCCCTGATGCAGAATAAGTGCCTTGGGGAACAGGGGCCGGTGACGGGGATATTCCTCCCCGGCCGGCCCGGGTTAATTAGCGAAAGGTCCAGGACAGCAACCCCGAGCTTGGCCTGTTGTCATTGCGCAACAGCATGGCAGCACTGATTCTCGCAAATACGATTTCGGCTGGTTGCCGGCGCGAGACATTCGGCAACCCTAATTCCTGCGGAAGACCCAGCAAACATGCCCTCTGTTGCATGTTCACCACACTGACTTGCACAAGCAACAATAGTTGTTATGATGCGCCAACCAAAAGTGGCCGAGGCTGAGTATGAA
>JAENJD010000016.1 GCA_016844605.1 Steroidobacteraceae bacterium | reverse complement strand
GATCGGCATGCTCGGCATTGCCGCTCTGTACCTCAACAGCCTGCAGGCCGGTCGCACGGCCATCTATCGCACGCAGGCGGTCAATCTCGCCGCGGATCTCGCGGATCGCATCCGTACCAACCGCGCGGCAATCGCGGCTTACGGAATCGTCTACGCGGTTGCTTCGGTTGATGTACCCGCCTGTTACACGACGATCGGCTGCACGCCCGCAGAACTTGCCGCGAGTGACCTGAGTCGCTGGAAAGCCGACATCACGCAGCTGCTGCCGAATGGCCAGGGCCAGGTCGCGGTGACATTGCCGATTGCCGCCGGCGAGCCCGCCAACTATGTCATCACCGTGCGCTGGGCCGAGGTCGGCGAGGTTAATCCGGTGACCTTCCAGATCGGGTTTGCGACATGAACGCGCGCAGTAGCAGCAAGCACCTGCAGCGTGGCCTCAGCCTCATTGAGTTGATGGTCGCGATGTCCATCGGGCTCTTCCTGCTCGCGGGCGCGGTATCCGTGCTCGGCAAGGGCCGCGACCTGTACCGCACCAATGACGCTGCGGCGAGGCTGCAGGAGACGGCGCGCTACGCGATGAGCACCATCGAGGCCGATCTGCGCATGGCCAACTACTGGGGCCTGATGAGCCGCGCGGACCTCGTCGAGAACGGGCCAACGCTGGATCTGGCCAATATTCCGGTCGTGGATCCGGCCTATGCGTTGCCGGCGGACCTCAGCGGTTACGCGGCCACGATCGATGAATGCGGGGACGCGTGGGCTGTGAAACTCCCTGCCTATATCGAGGGCAACAATAACGGCTACGGCTACGACTGCCCGGAATTCGACACGGCCGTCGGCAGTTCCGACCAGCTCACCGTGCGCCGCGCGTCAGCGCAGATAATCGACGCGGGGTCGCTCGCCGCGAGCGCCGGCCAAATCAAGATCCAGTCCAGTCGTATGCTGGGCGCGCTGTTCTCTGGCGGGGCATTGCCTGTCGGTTATTCGCTCGCCCCGCAATCCGAGTCACGGGCGATCGTCGCGCACGGCTATTACGTGGACCAGGCTTCGGAGCAGGATGCAGGCACGCCATCGCTGCGCCGCAAGCAGCTCGGCTTCGTGGGCGGCACGCCAGCAATCCTGGACCAGGAGATCGTGCCGGGCGTCGAAGACCTGCAACTTGAATTCGGCTTGGACCTCGATGCCGACCAGAACGCCGATTACTTCGTGCCGCCCGGCACCGCCATCGCGGCCGGACGGGAGATCGTCGCAGTTCGCGTCTGGTTGCTGGTGCGCGCGGAACAACCCGAGTTCACATTCACCGACGACCGGACCTATTCGTATGCCGACCGCGTCGGTGGAGCCGCCTATACGCCCGCGGACAATTTCCGGCGCGTGCTGGTCAGCAAGACGATCGCATTGAGGAATACGCGGCGATGAACCGGAACATCACAACCTGCGGCATCGACTCACGGCAGGGCGGCGCGGCTCTCATAGTCGGGCTCATCCTGCTGCTGGTGCTGACGATACTCGCCGTGTCCGGCGTCATGACTTCGACGCTGGAACTGCGCATGGTCGGCAACACGCAGCTGCAGGAACGCGCCTTCCAGGCCGCCGAGGTGGCGATCGAAGATGCGGTGGCGAACTACGCGCTGAGCACCAGCACGCCGGTCATCCAGGCGCCCATCCCAAATCCAAACTCGGTGGACGACCAGTACGAATACCAGCTGCAGTACGTCTGCGAGACGCCGCTTGGAGCCGGTTACAGCCTCGGCACCGGTTTCTTTGCTTACCACTTCCAGGTGGACGCCACGGGCACGGCGCCCGGCAACGCCCTGGCGCAGCACGTCCAGGACTTTTACATCATCGGGCCGACCGGAACTGAAAACTGTTAGGACATAGTCACATGAATAACGCAGATAGCAGCACAAGCACAAACGGAAATCCCGGCGCGGGCCGGCTGCGGCGCGCCTGCCTGCTGGCCGCCGCGATTGGCGCGCTGGCCGCATCGCCGGCGATCGCAGGGCCGCGGCTCGGGACCATCGAGGAATGCCTCGAGTCTGGTACCGACCTGGTCTCTCTACCAGGCGTCCCTGGCGGCACGCTTTCGGCCAGGGAATGCACGGCCTGCGCCACGCACCGTCTCACCTTCGACCAGAAGACCCGCTACTTCATCGGCAAGGAAGCCGTTCCCTACGCCCGCCTGCTGGATGCCGCCAACAAAGGCTCGAAGAGGATCTACGTGTTTTACCGGCCCGATACCAAGGCCCTGACCCGCGTGCGCCTGGTCGCCAGCGCCGCCGGCAACAAATAGTGAGTTACTCGTCATGAACCAAGCTACCCGTATTTCGTTCCGACTCGCCGCCGCCGCTTCAATGCTGGCGCTCGCGGGCGCCGCTGCCGCCGACGAATCCGAGATTTTCACGGGCGCGGGCAACTCGGTTTCGGCCGTGCTTCCGAACATCCTGTTCATCATCGATTCGTCGGGCAGCATGAACACCAATGTCGTGACCCAGGTGCCATTCGACATCGCGACCACCTACGCAGGTAGCTGCAGCGCCAGCAATATCTATTTCACATCGGGCTCCAACCAGCCAAGTTGCGCGAGTAGCGCCTCGATTCCCGTCGCGCGCTTCAAGTGCAACGCGGCGATGCCGGCCCTTACGGCCACCGGTCAATACAGCCCCGGCAGCGCCTCAGCACAGTGGCGCTCGGTGAGCGGCACCTTCCGTTGGCGCAACATCACCATCACCGGCAACAGTGGCAGCAATACCAACGTGGTCGAATGCAGGGCCGATGCCGGCCTGCACGGCGATGGCGTCAACCTGCTAAGGCGGTGGGCCGCCGACGCCGGCAATGGCCCCTGGACCGCCAATATGGCCCAGCAGATCACCTGGACCGCCAATGGCGCCAATACCATTTACACGTTCTACTCCGCCAATTACGTCAACTGGTTGCTCAACGCGAGCACCACCACGCAGACGCGACTCCGGATCGTTCAGGACGCGGCCAAGCAGACCATCGACCAACTCGCAGCCGCGGACAACACGAATATCGGATTGATGCGCTACAGCAATAACACCGACGACGGTTGTAGCAACACAAGCACGGCTGAGGGCGGCATGGTGCTGGCGCCAATCGCCCCGGTCGGGACCAATTACGCGGCCGTGAAGAATCTCATCGACGCCATCACCGCGGACGGCTGCACGCCGCTATCGGAGACGATGTACGAGGCCTACCGTTACTTGAGCGGCAGTGGTGTCACTTACGGTATCAACTCACGCATCAACTCTGGAAGCAGCGGAGCGTATCCGAGCGTCCTGAGCTCGCGCCAGGCATCGAGCACCGGCATCTACCAAAGTCCGCTGCAGAACTCCTGCCAGAAGAACTTCATCGTGCTGCTGACCGACGGGCTGCCGACTTCTGACACGAGCGCCGACACAGCCATCGAAGGGCTGATTGGCAGCAGTTGTGCCGGCACCGGCAACGGCCGCTGCCTCGAGGAAATCGCGCAGTACATGTACGAGAACGACATGCGCGCGCCGCTGACTGGCATCCAGAATGTCACGACCTACACGATCGGCTTTGGCCCGGAGGTCACGGGCTCGACGGCGCTGCGCAATACCGCCGCCGGGGCCGGTGGCGTGTTCTACGAAGCCAACGACACCGCCACGCTCAGCACCGTGCTGACCCAGATCGTGCGCACGATCCTGGACTACAACACCTCGTTCACGGCGCCAGCCGTGTCGGTCAACGCCTTCAATCGCACGCAGAACCTGAATGACCTCTATGTCACGGTGTTCAAACCCAGCGAGACCTACGCCTGGGCGGGCAACATCAAGAAGTACCGGCTCAGTCCGGACGGCAGGATACTGGACGCGACGGGCGCACCCGCGGTCGAGATATCGACCGGCTTCTTCCGCAGCACGGCCCAGAGTTTCTGGACCACCGGCGTGGACGGCGACAGCGTGCGCCTGGGTGGCGCGGCCAATGAGTTGCCGGACCCGGCTGCGCGCGATGTCTACAGTGACCTGAACAGCCTGGCGGTGTTGACCGCGGCCTCGAACCTGGTTGCGGTCGCAAACGCCTCGATCACGACGACGACGCTCGGCCTCGGGGCGCTTGAGGCCCCCGGCCGCGACTCGTTGATCAACTGGGTGCGCGGCGCCGACATCGACGACGAAAACGCAGACGGGGCCACAACCGATGCGCGCCTTGCAATGGGCGACCCGATGCACGGCCGGCCGGCGACGGTCATCTACGGCGGCACGGTTTCCTCCCCCGATCCCTTCGACGGCGTCATCTTTGCGGTGAACAATGATGGCTACCTGCATGCGATCGATGCGGTGGACGGCAGCGAGTTGTGGGCCTTCATCCCACAGCAGATGCTGGCCCGTATGCGCGATCTGCATGTGAATGACGCGGTTTCGGCTCGCGACTACGGCCTGGACGGCAACGTTCGGGTCATCAAGAACGAGGTCAACGACAATGGCGTCCTCGAATCCAGTCTCGGCGAGCGGGTCTACATCTACTTCGGAATGCGCCGTGGCGGCGGCGAGTACTACGGTCTCGACGTGACCGACCGCAACGCACCGACGCTGTTGTTCAAGATCGGGCCCAACGAAGCCGGCCTCAAGCGTACGCCGAACGCGGGCCAGAGCTGGTCCACGCCGACGGTTGCACGTGTCAATGTCAGCGGCGCGACGCAGAACACGCTGCTGCAGGTTCTGGTGTTCGGCGGTGGTTATGACTCCGTGCAGGACAACGGCCCGTATGCCACGGACACGGCCGGCAACCAGATCTTCATGGTGGATGCCATCAGCGGCGACCAGCTCTGGTATGCCGGTCCGAGCACCGATACGGGTGCCGATCTGCGGCACGCGTCCATGACGCATTCGATTCCGGGCGACGTGCGGGTCTTCGACATCTCGGGCGACGGCCTGGCGGATCGCATGTACGCGGGGGACATGGGCGGGCGCGTGTGGCGCTTCGACATCTTCAACGGGCAGCCACGTGCAACCCTGGTCACCGGCGGTGTGTTCGCTTCGCTCGGCAATGCCCACCTGGGTACACACCCGAATGCCACGACCCGGCGTTTCTACAACGCACCGGACGCGTCCATCCTGAGCTCCGGCGGCCGCACCTGGCTTAATATCGCGATCGGTTCAGGTTATCGCGGTCATCCGCTCAACCTGGATACGCAGGATCGCTTCTACAGCCTGCGCGACTACCGGCCGTTCGCGCGCCTGACCCAGGCGCAGTACGACAGTGCGACGGTCATCACCGAGGCAGACGTGAATCTGATCGATGTGACGACCGACATCGCGCCGACGATGCCAGCGGGCGCGAGTGGCTGGCGCATGGATCTGCGGCGTGCTTCCGCCGGCTGGACCGGTGAGAAATCGCTGTCCGAGGCGCGCACGGTGCAGAACATGATTCAGTTCTCGACCTACGAGCCGAACTCGGCGTCGACGGCCTCGAGCAGCTCATGCACGCCGAGTGTCGGCACCAACCGCTTGTACACCGTGAGCGCGTATACGGGCGCGCCGGTGTTCGACCGCGAAAATCCGACCGATCCGACCATCCTGCCGGACTCGACCGATGATCGCGACTCCGAACTGGCACAAGGCGGTATCGCGCCGGAAGTGGTCTGGCTGTTCCCGAGCCCGGATGATGACTGCGTCGGGGCCGACTGCCGGCCGGAACCGCAGTGCCTGATTGGTATCGAGAACTGTGGCGTCGGCATCAACCTGGCGCCGGTCCGGACCTTCTGGCGGCAGACCGGGATCAACTAACGGCAAACCGCCCGGCCACGGAAGTGGCCGGGCGGCCCGCCGGAGAGGCCAAATGAAATTCATTTCCAGGCAGCGCGGCGTCACATTGATCGAGTTGATCGTCGTGATGATCATCGTCGGCATACTGGCCGCCGTCGCCGTTCCCACCTATCGCCAGTACGTGATTCGCAGCCAGCGTTCGGACGCCAAGGACGCGCTGCTCGCGCTCGCGACCCAGCAGGAAAAGTTCTACCTGCAGTGCAATACCTACGCGACCGATATCGCCGGCGCCCCGGACTGTGTCGCCGGTGACCTGCAGGGCACGGATACGAGCAAGAACGCCTGGTACGATCTTGCAATCGATGCCGCCGATGCGACCAGCTACACGGTTTCGGCCGCAGCCGCTGCCGCTGGCAATCAGTACCAGGACGAGGCTTGCCGCACTTTCCGTATCGACGAACGCGGCATCCGTACCGCCGACAACGCCGGCGGGGCCGACAACACGGCTGACTGCTGGTGATAAACCGCTAGAAGAGTTCGGGCCGGCCCGACCAGACCGGTTTCAGCGCCGGTTTTCCCTGCGCGACGGCCAGTTCCGAATCGATCCACAGGTCGCCGACCGCAACGAGCCTCGATCCGGCAATGAGGAGCGGCAGGCGCTCACGCATCCACGGCACGATGCCCGCCTCCTGGCAAAGCTGCTTGAGGCGCTTGCGTGGCCGCGCCGGATGCGGTCGCAGCGACTCTCCGCCCATCCGAAACCGCACGACCACCGCGTGCAACAGGCCGGGATCGAGGCCGCCCTGATCGGTTGGGACCAGGCAGAGGCGCCCCAGCCCGCCTCCGAGATCGATTCCAGCCGGCAAAGCCGGATCGAAGCGCAAGGTCCCCGATGGTGCCTTGGCGAGAGGTTGCATTGCATAGAGCCGGTCGCGATAGCGCCGCAACTCGCCATTTTCCCATCGCACCAGGGGCACGGCATCCGCCCGGGCCTCCATCAGATCATCGAGGATGGATTCGAATCGCGCGGCAGACGGGGCTCCGAGCCCCTGCTCCCGGATCCACCAGCGCAGCAGATTCGCCTGCCGGTCCTGCGGCAGGCGGCGCAGGCCGTCGATCGCCAGCCTGCCGTTGTCGAGCAGACCCGTCGCGTCCGATTCCGCCATTGAGGCCAGCAGGCGCGAGGCTTCGGCGAGATGCCCTGCGCTTCGCGAAACGGTGGCCGCCGCCTGCGGCCAGCGCATACGCATCTGCGGCAGTACCTGTTCGCGCAGCCAGCCGCGGTCAAAGCGCGTCGCATTGTTGGTCGGATCCGAGACCCAGGATAAACCTGCCTGCTGCGCGTAAGCGGCAAGCAGAGCCCGGTCGATCTCGAGCAATGGCCTTCCATGCCAGCCCGGGCCCAGCGCTGCCCGGGCGGGCATGGCGGCAAGTCCGGCAACACCCGCGCCACGCATGAGCTGGATCAGCACGGTTTCCAACTGGTCGTCACGGTGATGCGCAGTGAGGAGCCATTCTCCCGGCTTCAGGATTCTGGCGATCGCCGCATAGCGTGCGTCACGTGCATGAGCTTCGACACTCTCTCCCGCTGCGGGCTCGAGACCCAGCCTCAGCACCAGAAGTTCGACCTCGAGCGAACGGCAGAATCCGGCACAGGCATCCGCCCAGGCGGCCGCTTCGGATTGCAGACCGTGATCCACATGCACAGCGCGAATTCGCAGCCCGGCATTGCCGGCCCTTAACGCGGCGAGCGAATGCAGCAGCACGCTCGAATCGAGCCCGCCGCTCAGGGCCACGCAGAATCCGGAGGACTGCCACGCAGGCTCGAGCGCCGACAGCGCCGCGCAGAGCCGCTCTGGGCCGAAGGCCATTTCAGACGCCGCCGTAGACCCCGAAACCGCGCAGGCGCCGCCGGCGCTCTTCGAGCAGCACGTCGATCGGCAGCGCCACAAGTTTCGCGACCTGGCCCACTAGCGCCTGCCGCAGGGAGTCAGCCATCACCTGCGGATCGCGATGCGCACCACCCATTGGCTCGGGGATGACTTCATCGATGAGATTCAGCTGGGACAGTCGTTCGGCCGTAATGCCCATGGCGTCGGCCGCGAGTTCACGCCGGTCCGCGCTCTTCCAGAGGATCGAGGCGCAGCCCTCGGGCGAGATGACCGAGTAGATGCTGTACTGCAACATCAGCAGCCGGTCGCAAACGCCGATGGCGAGCGCGCCGCCCGAACCGCCCTCGCCGATCACGCAGCTCACGATCGGCACGCGCAGTTCCGCCATCTCGAAGAGATTGCGCGCGATGGCCTCGCTCTGGTTGCGCTCCTCCGAGCCGACACCCGGGTAGGCACCCGGGGTGTCGATCAGCGTCACGAGCGGCAGCCCGAAACGCTCGGCGGTCTTCATGAGGCGCAGCGCCTTCCGATAACCCTCGGGCTTCGGCATGCCGTAATTGCGGCGCACCCTTTCCTTCGTGTCGCGGCCCTTCTGCTGCCCGATCACCATGACCGGCGAACCTGCAAGGCGCGCGGGCCCCGCGACGATCGCCTGGTCGTCGGCATACATGCGATCGCCGTGCAGCTCCTGGAATTCAGTGAATACCAGCGGGATGTAATCGAGCACATAGGGCCGCTGCGGATGGCGCGCCAGTTGCGTGATCTGCCACGGCGTCAGGCTGCCGAAGATGCTGTTGGTCAGCGCGCGGCTTCTGGCGCGCAGCTTCTCGACCTCGTCGGCGATGTTGAGCTCGGAGTCGGCGCCGAGAAAGCGAAGCTCCTCGATCTTCGCCTCCAGCTCGGCGATCGGTTGCTCGAAATCGAGGAATTGCAGCGCCATATCCGCAGTATAGAGGGGTCAATCGCCCCTGGGGCCGTACATGATGCGCACGCCGTCGCGCCCGACGAGCCGCCCCAGGCCCTCCAGCAGTTCGCGTGTCGGCCGCACCGACCACTCGTCACCGAGCGCGAGTGTCGCGCGCGCGCCCGATCCCATGTAATGCACGGCGACGCCGCAGCGCCCGCCGGTGCAGGGCTTCAGTGTCTCCTCGAGGCGCTGGATGAAGCGGATGTCGCCGGCCCCGCCCGGCCAACGGATGATCAGGCGGCGCGCCTCGCGCTCGCGCAGCTCCTCGATCGGCGTGAGTTTCTTCGCGTTGACACGCCAGTCCTCGATGAACTCATCGAAGCGCAGCTGGCCCTCGACCACGAGGATTGCGTCGCGCGCGATGACGTGGCGATGCTGCTGGTAGACGTCATCGAACATGCTGACCTCGATGCGCCCGCTGCGGTCATCGAGGACCAGTGTCATGCGCTGCCCGCGCCGCCGAATTTCGTGCACGAGACCCGCGAGCGTCACATTCCTGCCGCTCCCGCCCCAGGACGTCGAGCCCGCGGCAGGCCGCGGGCCGCCGAGATCGGCGATGCGTGCCGCAACCAGCTGGCGCAGTTCCTGTTCGTATTCCGCGATCGGGTGACCGGTCAGGTAGAGACCCAGCGTGTCGCGCTCTCCCTGCAGGCGCTGGGACTCGCTCCACTCGGGCAGCATCGCAACTTCGATCGGTGACGGCACATTGCCCGCCGCTGGTTCGGCGAGGCCGCCAAACAAGTCGTCCTGGCCCGCCGCGACGGCGCGCGTGCTTTGCTCCCCGAGCTGCATGGCGGCTGGCAGCATGCTGGCGAGCGTCGCGCGATTCGGCCCGAAACCGTCGAAGCATCCCGCCTTGACCATCGCCTCGAGCGTTCTGCGCCCGACCTGGCGCAGGTCCACCCGGCCGCACAGATCGGTGAGATCCCGGAATGCCCCTGCGCGCGCGCGTTCCTCCACGATGGTGTCGACGGCGCCCTGGCCGACTCCCTTGACCGCGCCCAGGCCATAGCGGATCGATCCTGGACCGGCCACGGCGAACTGGTACACGGAGTGGTTCACGTCGGGTGGCAACACTTCCAGGCCCATACCGCTGCATTCATCGATGAATGAAACGACCTTGTCGGTGTGGTCCATGTCGGATGACAACACGGCCGCCATGAATGCTTCCGGGTAATGGGTCTTGAGCCAGGCGGTCTGATAGGCCAGCAGCGCATAGGCCGCGGAATGCGACTTGTTGAAGCCGTAACCCGCGAATTTCTCGATCAACTCGAAGATCTGCGCGGCGCGCGGCGGTGAGACACCGCGGGCAATGGCGCCATCGATGAATACCGAGCGCTGCGTCGCCATCTCCTCCGGGCTCTTCTTGCCCATGGCGCGACGCAGCAGGTCGGCGCCGCCCAGCGTGTAACCCGACAGTGTCTGTGCAATCTGCATGACCTGTTCCTGGTACAGGATCACGCCATAGGTCGGCTTCAGAATTTCGGTCAGGCTCGGATGCAGGTAGTCGATTGGCCCGTCGCTGCGCCCATGCTTGCGCGCCATGAAATCGTCGACCATCCCGGACTGCAGCGGCCCCGGGCGGAACAGCGCGACGAGGGCGACGATGTCGTCGAAGCAATCCGGCTGCAATTTGCGCACCAGGTCCTTCATGCCGCGCGACTCAAGCTGGAAGATGGCCGTGGTCCGGCAGGTCTTCAGCATCTTGTAGGTATCCGGGTCATTCAGCGGCAGGCGCGTGATATCGAGCAGTGACTCGCCGGCGACCTGCCGGTCCGCATTCACGAGCTTCACCGTCCAGTCGATGATCGTCAGCGTCCGCAGGCCGAGGAAATCGAATTTGACGAGCCCGATCTGCTCAACGTCGTCCTTGTCAAATTGCGTGACGACGCTGCCCGCGCCCTGTTCGCGATAGAGCGGGCTGAAATCGGTCAGCACCGAGGGTGCGATCACGACGCCGCCCGCATGCGTGCCGGCATTGCGCGCGAGCCCCTCAAGCTTCTGCGCAAGATCGACGAGGTCGCGGACTTCGTCCTCGGCACGGTAGCGCCGCGCGAGCTCCGGTTCCTTTTCGAGCGCTTCGGCGAGCGTGATCCCAAGCTCGAACGGGATCAGCTTCGCGACACTGTCGACGAAGCCATAGGGATGGCCGAGCACCCGCCCGACATCGCGCACGACCGCGCGTGCCGCCAGCGACCCGAATGTGATGATCTGCGAAACACGATCGCGCCCGTAGCGTTCCGCGACGTAGTCGATGACCTGGTCCCGGCGCGCCATGCAGAAGTCGATGTCGAAATCCGGCATCGAGACGCGTTCCGGATTCAGGAATCGCTCGAACAGCAGGTCGTGCTGCAGCGGATCAAGATCCGTGATCGCGAGGGACCATGCGACCAGCGAGCCCGCGCCGGATCCGCGTCCTGGCCCCACGGGAATTCCCTGCCCGCGCGCCCAGCGTATGAAGTCGGCGACGACCAGGAAGTAGCCCTCGAAGCCCATTTCGCAGATGACCCGTAATTCGTCCGCGAGCCGCTGGCAATAGCGCGCTTCTTCGACCGGCCGGATCACGAGGGCGGGTTCCGCCGCAAGCGCCGCGAGCCGCATGCCGAGCCCTTGCTCGGCCAGCGCGCGCAGATACTCCGTCACGGTGGAACCGTCCGGCACCTCGAATGCCGGCAGGAAGCTCCTTCCCAGCGTCAATGCAAGCGAGCAACGTCGCGCGATCTCGACGCTGTTCGCAAGCGCCTCCGGGAGATCGGCAAAAAGCTCCGCCATCTCGGCTGGACTCTTCAGGTACTGCTCCGGCGTGTAGCGGCGAGGCCGGCCCGGATCGTCGAGGCGCGTGCCGTCATGGATGCAGACCCTGGCCTCGTGCGCCTCGAATTCGTCGCGCGTCAGGAATCTCACGTCGTTGGTTGCGACGATCGGCGCGGGCAACAGCGCGACGAGCGCAAGCACTTCGTTGATATGCGCATCCTCACCGGCCCGCCCGGTGCGCTGGATCTCGAGGTAATAGCGGTCGCCGAACAGCGCGAGCCACGCGGCGAGCAGGCCCCGTGCTTCCTCACTGCGCCCGGCTGCCAATGCCCGGCCGACATCTCCTTCCACCGCCCCCGAAAGCGCTATGAGACCGGCGGTCGTGCTCTTGCCGAGCCAGGCCCGCTCGACGAGCGGCCGGCCACGGTCCTGGCCCTCCAGGTAGCTTCGCGACACGAGCCGGGTCAGGTTGCGATAGCCGGCAAGATTCTGCGCGAGCAGTGTCAACCGGATTGGCTCAGCGCGATCGCCTTCCTCGCGCAGCCAGACATCGACACCGATGACGGGCTTGACGCCGTGCCGCTGTGCTTCACGGTAGAACTTGACCATCGCGAACAGGTTGCTGTGGTCGGTCAGCGCAACCGCCGGCATGCCTGCCTCGACCACAGCCTTCATCAGTGCGGGCACGCGGACGATGCCGTCCACCAGCGAATACTCGCTATGGAGCCGCAGGTGAACGAATGTCGGGCTTGGGGCCCTGGCGTCAGCTCGGCGCATGCAGTGATCTTACCGGCGCGAAGCTCTGACGGTGCAGGCGGCAGGGTCCACGCGCAGCCAGCAGGCGCAGGTGAGCCGGCGTCGGGTAACCCTTGTGCCGCTCAAAGTCGTAGCCCGGGTAAATCAGGGCCACACGCGCCATCCAGGCGTCACGGCTGGTCTTGGCGAGAATCGAGGCGGCGCTGATCTCGGCGATCCGCGCATCGCCGCCGACAATTGCCTCGACACTGCAGGGAAACCCCAGCATCAATACCGAGGGGCAGCGGTTGCCGTCGACACGCACGTGGCCGGGCACCAGCGCGAGCCCCTGCAGGGCCCTGCGCATGGCAAGCAGCGTCGCCTGCAGGATGTTGAGCACATCGATCTCGCCCGCATCCGACCAGCCGATGGCCCAGGCAAGCGCCCGCCCCCGGATCTCGGCCGCAAGCCGGATGCGCGTGGGCTCCGCAAGTGCCTTGGAATCCCGCAGGCCCGGGATCGGCCGGGCAGGATCGAGGATCACCGCAGCGGCCACGACCGGCCCGGCCAGTGGCCCCCTGCCGGCCTCGTCCACACCGGCCACCGGGCCGCAGGCCGGCAATGGCGACCGCACTGCAGTCACGCGCCGGATCCGCGGGCCAGTTCGAGGATCGCCTCGGCCGCGCGTTCGCTGGCACCCGACCGCAACTGGCGATGTATGACCGTGAACTGCTCCATGAGCGCTGCCACTTCTTCGGGTTGATCGAGCCAGCGCTCGATCGCACGGCCCAGGTTTTCCGGCCTGACTTCACCCTGTGCCAGTTCCGGGACGACCAGCCTGCCTGCAAGGAGATTCGGCTGCGCAAAATACGGCGCCTTCAGCAATCGCAGTGACCGCAGCACCAGCGCCGTCATCCAGCCGAGGCGATAAGCGACGACCATCGGCCGCTTGCAGAGCAGCGTCTCGAGCGTCGCAGTTCCGGACGCGACCAGTGCCGCATCGGCGGCCGTGAGCGCAGTTCGTGACTGCCCCTCGATCACCTGGACCTTCGCGGCGGGCGCTTGCCGTATCAAAGCCTGCTCAAAAATAGTCTTCGTTTGTGGATTCGCCATCGGCGCGACAAATTGAAGCCCGGGGCGCCGCCCCGCCAGCCAGCCGATCGCCCCCGCAAAATCCCCGGCCAGGCGCGCAACTTCTCCGACCCGACTCCCGGGCAGCACGGCTACGATCCGGGAATCGGCCCGCAAGCCGAGCGTTGCGCGCGCGGCCGCGCGGTCCGGCACCAATGGCAACTGGTCTGCAAGCGGGTGGCCGACAAAAATTGCACGCAGGCCGGCCCGCTCATAGACCTGCGCCTCGAATGGGAGCAGGCACAGCACGAGATCGAGAAAACCCGCCATGCGTCGCGCCCTGCCCTGACGCCAGGCCCAGACCTGCGGACTCACGTACTGCACCGTGCGAATGCCCGCGGCATGCAATGCCGGAGCGAGGTTCAGATTGAATTCCGGCGCATCGATCCCGACGAACACGTCAGGCCGCTCGGCCAGGAAGCGGCTGCGCAACCTGCGGCGCAGCCCCATCAGGCGCGGCAGGTGGTGCAGGACCTCAAAGAGTCCCATGACCGCGAGTTCCTCGGCCGGCGCCCAGGCCTCGCAACCCTCAGCCACCATTGCGGGGCCGGCAACGCCCATGAATCGCGTGTCTGGCGCGCGCTCGCGGATCGCCCTGATCAGCGCCGCGCCGAGATTGTCGCCGGATGATTCGCCGGCGACCAGGCCGATCGTCAGCGTTTTCCCTGGGCCCATCAGCGAACGATGCTGCGTTCGCTGGCCGCCAGGAATTGCACGAATGGCAGCAGTTCCGGCTGGTCGGCAGCAAGTGCCTGTAGCTGCTCGGTCGCAGCCGCGAGCTTGAGCCCGGACCGGTACAGGAGCCGGTAGGCATTGCGGATGTTGGTGATCTGCGCCGGACCGAAGCCGCGTCGCTTGAGGCCCTCGCTGTTGACACCCTTCGGTTCCGCGGGCGTGCCGGCGACCAGCAGGTAGGGCGGAACGTCGCGCGTGACGGCGGCATTGTTGGCGAGGAAAGAGTGCGAGCCCACTTTGCAGAACTGGTGGATGCCGGCGTAGCCCGACAGGATCACCCAGTCGCCAAGCTCGACATGCCCTGCAAGCGCGGTGCAGTTCGACATCACGCAATTGCTGCCGACGATGCAATCGTGCGCCACATGCGAATACGCCATGAACAGGTTCTCGTCGCCGATCTTTGTGACACCGCGGCCGCTCACCGTGCCGCGATTGACCGAGCAGAATTCCCTGAACACGTTGCGGTCGCCGACTTCGAGCCGGGTCGGCTCGCCGTTGTATTTCTTGTCCTGCGGCGCGTCTCCGACCGACGCGAACTGGAAAACCTTGTTTTCGCAGCCAAGTGTCGTCGGCCCGTTGATGACGGCGTGGGGGCCGATCCAGCTTCCCGCGCCGATACGGACGCCGGCACCGATGATCGTGTAGGCGCCGACTGCGACGCCCTCGCCGAGTATGGCGTCCGGCGCAATGATGGCGCGCGGATCGATCACGTCTTGACTTCCGGCGCGACCATCATCGTGGCCGAGGCGACTTCCTCCCCGCCGACCTCGGCGACCGTCGAGAATTTCCAGATGCCGCGCATGGCGCGCTCGAGTGTCGCCTTGAGTATCAGCTGGTCACCGGGCTCGACCGGCCGGCGGAAGCGTGCCTTGTCGATGCCGACAAAATAGAAGCGCGTCTGCTCGTCCGGCACGACCCCCGCCGTCTTGAATGCGAGTATGCCCGCCGCCTGGGCGAGCGCCTCGAGGATCATCACTCCCGGCATGACCGGCCGATGGGGAAAGTGGCCCGGGAAGAATGGTTCGTTGATGGTCACATTCTTGAGCGCGTGAATGCTCTTGCCCGGCACGCATTCGATGACCCGGTCAACCAGCAGCAACGGGTAGCGATGCGGCAGCTGCTTGAGCACCGCATGAATGTCCATCGGAAAGCCTTTGCTCATTCGTCCGCCTCCTGGCCCGCAGCATCTCCACCCCGTTCGAGCCGCGCGAGGCGACGCTCGAGCGCATCCAGCCGGCGCAACCGCGCCACGGTGCGGCGCCAGTCGATCGCCTGAATCGCCGGCATGCCGGATGAATAGGTGCCGGGTCCCGGCAGCGAATGCGTCACCATCGAAAAACCGGTCACCACAACGTCGTCGCCGATTTCGAGATGCCCCACGATGCCGACCGCACCGCCGATCATGCACCGGCGCCCGATGATCGTACTGCCCGAAATACCGACGCAGCCCGCGATCATCGTGTGCGCGCCGATACGGCAGTTATGGCCGACCTGCACCAGGTTGTCCAGCTTGACGCCATCGTCAATGACGGTGTCCTCGATGGTGCCGCGATCGATCGTCGTATTTGAACCGGCCTCAACGTCATTACCGAGTCTTGCACCGCCGAGATGCGGCACCTTGACGAAACCGTCGGGCGCCGGCGCAAAGCCGAATCCGTCGCCGCCAACGACGCAGCCTGGCTTGAACACGCAGCGGGCGCCGACCGTCACGTCATGGCAGATCGTCACATTCGCCTGCAGCCGGCAATCGTCACCGAGCCGCGCCCCCTCCTCGATGACGGAGTTCGGCCCGATGAAGCAGCGTTCGCCGATCACGGCGCCCGCCCCGATCACGGCATTCGGCCCGACCCACGCACTGGCCGCGACACTTGCACCGGGCGCGATGCTGGCGCCCACAGCGAAACCGCCCACCACCGCCGGGTGTGGGTGCATGCCCGCCGCGATGCGCGCGTAGGCCGCATAGGGATGGGGGCTGATCAGCGCGGCGACCGGACAATCGGGGAGCATTTCGCGCGCAAGGACGACCGCTGTCGCACGCGTGGATCCAAGCAGGCGGCGGTATTTCGCATTGCTGCAGAAAGCGAGCGTGCCGGGTGTCGCGGTCGTCAGTGGGGCGATGCCCTCGATCGTGAGACCGGGATCACCGGAGAGCTCCAGGCCGTAGCGAACCGCAAGCTCGCCGAGCGTGATCGCCATAGCGGCGCTCCCCACTGGCGGTGGCCTGCCGCTCAGGGCTTGGGCGCTGGAGCGGGCGCCTTGGCCTTGACGGCAGCGATCATCTGCGGCGTGATATCCACTGCCTCGGCCGCGAACAGCACCCCGTCGCTGATGATCAACTGATAACCGTTGGCGCGCGCATAGGCCTGCACTTCCTGCAGCAGCGCGCGCTGGACCTTGCCGAATTCCTCGTTACGCCGGAGATTCGCGTCTTCCTGGAGTTCGTTGAAGCGTCGCGACAGGTTGGTCTCACCGTCGCGAACCTCCCGCTCAGCCTTTGTGCGCTCAGCCTCGGACATCACGGCTGCTTCGCGCTTCAGCTTGTCGGCTTTCTCCTGCAGCGCCTTCTGCTGGCTGGCCAGCTCGCGTTGCCGCGGCAGGAACTCGCCCTCGAGCGCCTGCTGGGCCGCGCGCGCCTGCGGCGATTCCTCAAGGAGCTTCCCCGTATTCACGTAGCCGAGCTTGATTTCGGCGTTAGCGACCGCCGGTGCGGCGACAAGCGCGGCGCCAAGCAGCAGCGCGCAAGGAATGGATTGCCTGATCATGTTTGTCATCTCGTCTCGACTCGTCAGAAGGCGCCACCGATCGTGAACTGGAAGCGTTCGATCTCGTCCCCATAGCGCACTGCATCGCCGCGATATTCATTCAGCGGGATCGCGTAGCTGAACCGGAACACGCCCAGTGGCGCAAGCCACTGGACCGCGAGGCCCGTGGATTGCTTCAACTCATTGTAATCGAACTTGTAGTCGACCGGCGTGACGCCGTCACGGCCGACGAAATTGACGCCGGCGCCCTGCGAGAACACATTGCCGATATCGTAGAACATGCTGATTCGCGTGCTGGCCCGCCATTTCTGGGGCACCGGGAACAGGAGCTCGGCGCGGCCGATCACCTTCATGTTGCCGCCGTAGGGATTCCCGAAGCCATCCTTCGGACCGAGCCGGCTTTCCGAGAAGCCGCGTATGGATTCCGGTCCGCCGGCGAAGAACTGCCGGTACGGCGGTATCGCAGTGGTCTTGCTGCCAAGTGCGTTCCCGTAGCCGAGCTCCGCGCTCAGCGCGGCCGTCCAACGCTTCGACAGCGGAAACAGCTGCAGGTAGTCGTAATTGAAGAGGTAGTACTCCACGTCGCTGCCCGGTGCCGTGGCCGTCAGCGTCAGTGAGTGCCGCATGCCGCGATCCGCGAAGATCGCGCGATTGCGTGAATCAAAGAACCAGCCGGTGACCAGCTCGAACGAATTGAATTTCGTGCCATACAATGTCGTCGTGATGATTGTCGGGTTGTCGGGGTCGTCGGGGTTTGCGACCTCCCTCTCGATGAGCCGCGTGTAGGGGTTGCCATTGGCGCGCACCCAGGCCACGGCTTCGGGGGCGCTTGAATTCGGGTTGACAATCATGTCCGCCATCTGCGCGATCAATCCGAATCTCAGGCCCTGGAATTCCGTGATCGGATAGCCATATTCAATCGAGGCGGACATGGTCGTCGTCGAGAAATTCGACGCCGCGGAAACGAACTGTGTGATGTCGCGGAACTGCAGACCGAGCGTGCGCGACAGGCCATCCACACTCGTGTACGGATCGGTGTGCGAAATGCTGTAGGACTGCGAGAACCGACCCGAAACCAGTTCAACGGCCAGCCGCTCGCCGGATCCCATGAAGTTCGAATGCACGAAACTGCCGTTCAACATGACCGACTGGGACTCCGAGTAGCCGATGCCGCCGCTGAACTGCCCCGGCAGGCCTTCCTTGATGTCGAAATCCACGTCGACGAGATCCGGCGTGCCCGGCACCGGTGTCGACTCGAATTCGACCTTCTCGATGTATGGCAGGCGCTGCAGCCGCTCCTTGGAGCGCTCCAGCAGCGAATTCGACAGGTATGAGCCCTCGAGCTGGCGCAATTCGCGGCGCAGCACCTCGTCGTCGATCGCGCTGGTATTGATGAAATTGATCCGCCGCACGTAGGCGCGGCTGCCGGGATCGACAAAGAATGTCAGGTTGACGGTTTTCTTGTCGCTATCCTCCTGCGGCACCGGGTCGATCTTGGCGAATGCATAGCCTTCGACGCCAAGCCGGTATGCCAGCAACTCCTGAGTCTGCGTGATCAACTTTCGCGAATAGGTCTGGCCCGGCTGCACCACCAGCAGCCGGCGCAATTCGGCTTCCGGGACCTTCAACGTGCCGGCAAGCTTCACCTCGCCGACCTTGTAGACCTCGCCCTCACGGACATTGACCGTGATGAAAATATCGTCTTTCTCGGGCGCGATCGCGACCTGCGTGGACTCGACCTCGAAATTCGCGTAGCCGCGGTCCTGGTACCACGACTGCAGTTTCTCGATATCGCCCTGCAGGGATTCGCGTGAATAGCGGTCGTTCTGCTTGTACCAGGACAGCCATCCCGGTGTTTTCAGCTCGAAGTCCTCGAGCAGCGTCTCATCGTCGTAGGCAGTATTGCCGACGATGTTGATCTGCCGGATGCGCGCGCGCTTGCCTTCGACGACCTCGATCTTGATCTTGACCTTGTTGCCCGGCACTTCCTCGACCTTGGGATCGATGCGGACCGCGTACTTGCCGCGACTGAAGTATTGGTCGGTAAGGTAGCCTTCGACTTCCTCTAGCACCGATCGGTCGAAGGTCTTGCCTGCGGCAAGACCGACCGAGCGCAGCGATTTCTGCAGATCCTCGGTCTTGATGTCTTTGTTGCCCGTGATCTCGAAACTCTCGATCGACGGGCGTTCGTGCACGACGACGACGAGTGTCGAACCGTCGCGGCGCAGCTCGATGTCACGGAAAAACCCCGTTGCGAACAGCGCGCGTATCGCTTCCTGCTGCCGGCGCTGGTCGAGCCGGTCGCCGATATTGACCGGCATGTAGTTGTAGACCGTGCCTTCCGAGATGCGCTGCAATCCTTCGACCCGGATGTCGCCCACGACGAATTCGGCGCCCGCACCCTGCGCGAGAGCGGCGGGTGCATAGGCCAGCAGAATGCCGCTGATGAGCCGTCGAAGCATCTGAGCGTGGATTCCTTGCGTCGTCAGCCGAGCAGCCGCGTGATGTCGTTATAGAACGCGAAGCCCATCAGCAGCATCAGCATTGCGATGCCCAGTTTCTGGCCCAGCACCTGCGCCTGCATCGGCAGCGGGCCGCCCCTGGCCATTTCGAACAGCTGGTACACGATCTGGCCGCCGTCCAGCACCGGTATCGGCAGCAGGTTCAGCACCGCGAGCGAGATCGAGACCAGCGCCAGGAAACCGAGATAGTAGTCGAAGCCCTCGTGCGCCGTCAGTCCGGCGTACTGCGCGATATTGATCGGGCCGGAGATGTTCTTGGTCGAGACATGGCCCGTCACCATGCGCCACAGGAATCGCATGGTCAGGGCGCTCTTGTCCCAGGTTTCCAGCACGGCCGGTGCGAAGGCCGCGAATACGCCATGACGCTCCACGGTCCGCATCGATTCCGGGAATTCCGGAATGGCCCTCACGTCCACGCCAAGGCCGATTTGCCCGATGAACTTGCCGTCGCTGACGACAAGCTTCGGCACGAGCGTAATTGAAATCCGGTTCCCGTCGCGTAGCGCCACCAGTTGCGTGCTGATGCCGGGACGCGCCCGAATCGCCGCAACGAATTGCGCGAAATCGGTGACCGGCCGGCCTTCCATTTCGACAATCCGGTCACCCAGCGCGATGCCGGCACTCAGGGCGGGATCACCGCTCGTCAATGATCCGACCACGACCGGCAGCGGCGGGCTCCAGAAAGAAAGCCCCAGTCCGAATGGCAGGGCCCCGGGTTCGGTCAACGCGTGCTGTTTGGCGGCCGGTACGACGATCTCCAGATTCCGCTCGCGGCCGTCACGTCCACGCACGGTCAGCGGCACGCGACCGCCGTCCGCCACCTCCTCCAGGATGCCGAGTACCGCCGCCTGGCGTGTCGGCGTCATGCGGCCCGCAACGCGGACCAGTTCATCGTCCGGGCGGATATCCGCCGTGGATGCGAAGGAGCCGTCAGCGACCTCGCCAACCACCGGCTTGAGCCCCGGGACACCGTACATGAACAGGACCCAGTAGGCGGCGATTGCGAACAGGAAATTCGCACTGGGACCCGCCAGCAGCACGAGGATCCGCAACAGCGGCGGCCGGCGATTGAAAGCCCGATGTTCTTCGCCGGGTGGCAGCGGACCCTCGCGCTCGTCGAGCAGGCGCACATAACCGCCGAGCGGAATCGCCGCCAGTACATATTCGATGTGGTCGGGATGGCGGCTGACGTGCTTCAGGATCGGCTTGCCGAAGCCGATCGAGAAGCGCAGCACCTTGAATCCGAGCCTTCGCGCAACCCAGTAGTGGCCGAACTCGTGCACCGAGACCAGCACACCGATCGCGAAGATAAATGCCAATACCGTAGTGACGCCGAGATTCATGCGCCGGCCGCCAGGCGGGTGGAAAGCTCAGCGCCCGCCCGGTCACGTGCCCAGCTATCAGCGGCCAGTGCGTCATCCAGGGTTCGAACCGGCTTCACCTGATGCTGTTGCAACACGCTGTCAATGACCGTCGCAATGTCGTCAAAGTTCAGACTCCGTTCGAGAAAGGCCGCAACTGCCACCTCGTTGGCGGCATTGACGACAGCCGGTGCCGTACCCCCGGCGCGGGCCGCCTTGACTGCAAGTCCCAGGCAGGGAAATCGTTCCAGATCAGGCGCTTCGAAAGACAACTGCGCAACCTGCACGAGGTCCAGCGATTGTACACCGGATGCGATCCGGTCCGGCCAGCCGAGCGCATGGGCAATCGGTACGCGCATGTCCGGATGACTGAGCTGCGCGAGCACCGATCCGTCGTCGAACTCCACCAGTGAATGGACAATGCTCTGCGGGTGAATGACGATCCTGACGCGATCCGGTCCGACACCAAACAAGTGGCAGGCTTCGATCAGCTCCAGGCCCTTGTTCATCAAGGTCGCAGAATCCACGGAGATTTTGCGGCCCATGCGCCAGTTGGGATGGGCGATGGCCTGTTCAGGGGTCACCGAGGCGAAGTCCTCGCGCCGCGTTTTCAGGAATGGGCCACCCGAAGCGGTAAGCCAGATGCGCGTCACGCCGGGCGGCGGTCCACCGCGCCCCCGGTCGGGCGGCAGGCATTGGAAGACTGCGTTGTGCTCGCTGTCGATCGGCAGGATCCGCGCGCCCGACTTGCGCGCCGTATCGATCAGGAGCGCGCCGGCCAGCACCAGGGCTTCCTTGTTGGCGAGCAGCAGCTGCTTACCGGCCGCGGCTGCGGCCAGTGTCGGAGCAAGACCGGCCGCACCCACGATGGCGGCCATCACGAGTTCCGCCTCCGGCAGCGTCGCGACTGTCAGCAATGCCTCCGGTCCGGCAAGGACACGGGTGTCGCAACCCGCCGCGGCCAATCGCTCGGTGAGCCTTGCGGCCGCAGTCCCGTCCAGCATGGCTGCAATGGCAGGCCGGAAGCGCAGGCATTGCTCGGCCAGGGTCTTGTCATTGGCGCGGGCTGCAAGCGCCACAATCCGGAACCGGTCGGGATGGCGCGCTGCAACGTCGAGGGTGTTCTCCCCGATCGAGCCCGTCGAGCCCAGGACGACCAGGCCCCTCATGTGACGAGCCCCAGCCAGCAGAAGCCCAAAGCCAGCAGCGGGACCGACGAGGTGAGGCTGTCGATGCGATCCAGCACGCCACCATGGCCGGGCAGCAGGTTGCCGCTGTCCTTCATGCCACGCTGGCGCTTGAACATGCTCTCCACGAGGTCACCGACCACCGACACCAGCACCGCCGCGACGCAGAGCGACAGGAACCCCAGTGGCGGCATTTCAAACCAGGCGGTGCCGGCCAGGCCGACCAGCGATCCCGCGAACAGGCCGCCGAGCACGCCTTCCCAGGTCTTGTTGGGACTGACCCAGGGCGCGAGACGCAAGCGACCCAAATTCCGGCCGGCAAAATACGCCCCGATGTCGGCGGCCCAGGCGAGGACCAGCACGAACACGACCAGTTCGCGGCCATGGTCTGCCTGCAGATACAGGCGTGCCAGCGCGAGCCAGGTCGGCGCGAGCGCCCAGAGACCGGCGATGACGGCGAAGCCTCGATGGCCATGCCGGGGCGCCAGCAAAATCCAGCCGAACAAGGGAATCCAGCCGAGCATCGTGACGATCAGGATCGATTCGAACCGCTCGAGACCATTCGCCCCGAACCACCACAGCGCGCCCATCACCAGGGCGCAGGCGCCGGTGAAGGCGATACGCGCGGCCGTCGACTCGAGTCCGGCGAGCGCCGCCCATTCCCAGGCGCCGGCCAGGATCATCACGGCGAGCGCCACCACCGCATACATCGGCGGCAGCAGCAGCAGGACGACCGCGAGTACTGCGACGAGTCCGATTGCGGTCATGATCCGTTGCGCAAGCATCAGCTGCTCCCCAGCTGCGCAGCCGTGCGGCCAAACCGGCGCTGGCGGTGGGCAAAGTCAGCGAACGCGCCCTCGTAGGTCGATTCGTCGAAGTCCGGCCACAATGTGTCGGTGAACCAGAACTCGGTGTAGGCCAGGTCCCATAGCAGGAAATTGCTGATGCGCCGCTCGCCGCCCGTGCGGATAAAAAGATCGGGCTCCGTGCGGCCCGCCGTCGTCAGGCATCCGCCGAGTGCCGCCTCGTCGATCATTCCCGGTTCCAGCGTGCCAGCCTCGACCTTGCCGGCGAGTTGCCGCGCGGCCTGCGTAAGATCCCAGCGGCCGCCGTAGGCGACGGCGACGACCAGATCCAGCTGCCGGTGACCCGCGGTGCGGGCTTCCGCCGCAACCATCCTCGCGACCAGCGCCGGGGCCAGGCGCGTGCGATCGCCGATGAACCGCAGCTGCACGCCTTTGGCGTCCAGCTCAGCGACCTCGCGATCGAGCGCCTCGAGGAATAGTTGCATCAGAACGCCGACTTCTTCGGCAGGCCGCTGCCAGTTCTCGCTCGAAAATGCGAACAGGGTCAACGCGGCCACTCCGCGTCGCACCGAATGCTCGATCGTGGTACGAACCGTGCGCGCGCCGGCGCGATGGCCTGCGGCGCGCGGTAGCGAGCGTTGCTCGGCCCAGCGGCCGTTGCCGTCCATGATCACGGCGACATGGCGCGGCACCGGCCCTGCGCTCGGCTGTTCAGTGGCGGGTGCCGGCATTTCAGACCTGCAGCAGTTCTTTTTCTTTTTCGGCGAGCACGGCGTCTATTTCGTGCACATGCCGGTCGGTCAGTTTCTGGATCTCGTCCTGGGAACGACGGTCGTCGTCCTCGGAGATCAGCTTCTCCTTCAGCATCTCCTTCAGTTCGTTCATCAGGTCACGGCGCACGGCACGGACCGCAACCCGCGCATTCTCGGCCTCGTGGCGCGCGACCTTGGTCAGCTCACGTCGCCGTTCCTCGGTCATCGGCGGCAGCGGCAGGCGGATGACCTGGCCGGCCGTATTGGGCGTCAGGCCAAGATCAGACTTCAGGATCGCCTTCTCGACGGCGTTGACCGCCGACTTGTCCCACGGCGTGACGGCCAGTGTCCGCGCGTCCTCCACCGTGACATTTGCGACCTGGTTCAGCGGCACCTCGGTGCCGTAGTACTCGACCTTGATGCCTTCGAGCAGCCCGGTGTTGGCGCGACCGGTTCGCATCTTGCGGTAGTGGTCCCGCAATCCCGCGACACATCGGGACATGCGCTGTGTCGCGTCACCACTCGTCTCCTCGATCATGACTGCGTCCTCACTGAATCCGGCTACAGGCCAATGGCAACCAGTGTTCCGACGTCCTCGCCATCGATGATGCGCATCAGGTCGCCCTCATTCATCAGGTTGAAAACCCGGAGCGGCAGGCCGTTGTCGCGGCACATGACGATCGCCGTCGCGTCCATGACGCCGAGGCGGTCGTCGAGGACCTTGTCGAATGAGAGGGTCCGGTAACGCTGCGCGCGCGGATTGCGCACCGGGTCGTCATCGTAGATGCCATTGACCTTGGTCGCTTTCAGCAACAGGTCGGCGCCGATCTCGATCGCGCGCAGGGATGCCGCCGTATCGGTCGTAAAGAAAGGATTGCCGGTGCCGGCGGCGAATATCACGCAGCGGCCCTTTTCCAGGTGCCGCACCGCGCGGCGCCGGATGTAGTCTTCGCAAACTTGCTGCACGCGCACCGCGGACATCACCCGCGCAAAAATTCCGAGGGATTCGAGCGCGTCCTGCAAGGCCAGCCCATTCATGACCGTCGCGAGCATGCCCATGTGGTCGGCAGTCACGCGGTCCATGCCGGTGCGCGCAAGACCTGCACCCCGGAAGATGTTGCCGCCGCCGATCACGACGGCGACCTGGACGCCGCGCGCCATGACGTCGCGGATCTCGCCGGCGACCCGCTTCAGGACGATCGGGTCGATGCCATAGTCTTCGGCGCCGAGCAATGCCTCGCCGCTGATCTTCAGCAGTATCCGCGAGAGCGACTTCCGGGCCTGCTGTTCCGCCATGCCCAACCCCCTGATCGTGCCTCGCCGATTATAAGGAACCCCGCCGTGGCGGGGTTTCAAGTTGGTGCCGGGTCGCAGGTTCGCACAGGTTTGCGGTTCTCCGGATAGCGAACCTGCGACCCGGCACCAAATGACCTCAGCGCCGCCCTTCTGCGGCCTTGACCTGGGCCATGACTTCCTCGGCGAAATTCTCCTGCTTTTTCTCGATGCCCTCGCCGACTTCGTAGCGCATGAAACCGGTGACCGTGGCGCCGGCAGCCTCGAGGAGCTTGCCGACCGTGGTCTCCGGATCCTTCACGAATGGCTGGCCGGTCAGGCAGATTTCCGCCAGGTACTTGCGGAGCCGCCCCTCGACCATCTTGTCGACGATCGCGGCAGGCTTGCCCTCGGCAGCCGCCTGCGCGGCCAGGATCTCGCGCTCCTTTGCGAGCGTCGATTCCGGCACGTCGGACGGCTGGACATGCTGCGGATTCGTCGCGGCCACGTGCATCGCAAGGTCCCTGGCGAGCGTTACATCACCGCCCTTCAGGCCCACGAGCGTTCCAATGCGGGTTCCATGCACGTAGCTGCCGATGACCGTCGGGGCAGCGAGGCGCCCCAGCCGCCGGATCGTGATGTTCTCGCCGATCCTGGCAATCAGCACCCGGCGCGTCTCTTCGACTGTCGTGCCGCCCGCGAGCGGCAGCGCCGCCGCGGCTTCAGCCGTCGTCACGACGGCCTGCAAGGCTGCGGTCGCGACTGCAGCCGCGAACGCCTGGAACTCCTGTTGGCGCGCGACGAAATCGGTCTCGCAATTCACCTCGGCGAGGATTGCGTTCGTGCCGTCGGCGCTCCTGGCCGCGACCACGGTGCCTTCGGCCGCGATGCGCGCGGCTTTCTTGTCGGCCTTCGCAAGACCTGCCTTGCGCATGATATCGGCGGCCGCGTCCAGATCCCCGCCGGTCTCGACCAGGGCCTTCTTGCATTCCATCATGCCGGCGCCGGTACGCTCGCGCAGCGTCTTGACCACATCGGCCGTGATGGCCATCGTCATTCCCCGTTCTCGTCGGACTTTCGCAGTCCCGGCTTGCGGCGCAGGGCGGGCTTCATATGCCCCAGGTCCGGCAACACCCCGATGAGCGCTTCATCGACAATCGCCTCGTCGTCGGCCAGATCAGTTGGCTCGGCGACATCGGCCGCCGCTGGTGCAGCGGCTTCGGCAACCGGAATGGCCTCGGGCGCCGCGGCTTCGGGCGCCGCGTCTTCGGCAGGAGTGGCCACGGCCGGCACGCGGGCGCGCGCGGCGGGCACCTTGCGCCGTACATTGGACGCCTTGCGCGGTCCGCGAGCCGCGGACTTGCGACGCGGCTGGCCCTCCTCGTCCAGTTCGACGAACTCGTCTTCACCTGCCGGCACGACGGGCACCGAAGACTTGCCATCGATTACGGCCTCGGCGATGCCGGCCGCATAAAGCTGTATGGCCTTCATCGCGTCATCATTGCCGGGGATCACGTAGTCGATGCCATCCGGCGAACAATTGCTGTCCACCACTGCGACGACGGGAACGCCGAGCTTTCTTGCTTCGTGAACCGCGATTTCCTCATGGCCGACATCGACGACAAAGAGCGCGTCCGGCAAAGCATTCATGTCCTTGATGCCGCCCAGGCTGCGCAGCAACTTCTCCAGCTCGCGCCGGAGCTTTTGCGCTTCTTTCTTGTTGCGCCGCTCGAGCGCGCCTGTGTCACGCAACTCCTCGAGTTCGTGCAATCGCTTGATCGACTGCCGGATGGTCTTGAAGTTGGTCAGCATGCCGCCCAGCCAGCGCTGGTTAACGTAAGGCATGCCGCAACGGTTCGCCTCGACCAGGATCGCGTCGCGCGCGCTGCGCTTGGTACCGACGAACAGCACCTTGCCGCCGTCGGCAACCACGCCCTTGATGAAGGTCGCCGCCTCGTTGTAAAGCGGTAGCGTCCTCTCGAGGTTGATGATGTGGATCTTGTTTCGCTCGCCGAAGATAAAGGGGGCCATCTTCGGGTTCCAGAAGCGGGTCTGGTGTCCAAAATGGACACCCGCTTCCAGCATCTGCCGCATGGACACGCTGGCCATGATTACTCCTTGTTCGGGTTAGCCCTCCGCGAATCCGCATGCGGCAACCAGACCCGAAGGTCCGGCACCCGGCCGCACGTGACGATTTCGCGTGTGGATTTGGTTGAGAAAAA
>JAENJD010000015.1 GCA_016844605.1 Steroidobacteraceae bacterium | reverse complement strand
AGCAGCGCCGTGCTCTGCACCGGCAGCTGCTCCTTGGCGAACAGCCAGAACGTGGTGATCGTGATCGCGAGCACCGCGACGGCGTGCGGGTCGATGAAGCCGAGATCCATCTCCGGCAGTCTAGCTCAGGAGTGCTAGATCGGCAGGTCGCAGCCGAGGTCGTGAGCCGGGTGCGCGGTCAAGGTTATCCCGCAACGTTGCCGGGCCAGCCGTCGCGCAGGTGCAGGTCGCGCTGCGGATAGGGAATCGTGATATGGGCCGCTTCAAACAGGTCCCAGATCTCGAGATGCAGGTCCGAACCCACGTTGTTGATGCCGTCTTCCGGGTCGCGGATCCAATAACGCAGCTCCAGCGAAATGCCGTTGTCGGCGAAGCCCATGACGCGGCTCGCGGGCGCTGGATCCTTCAGTATGCGTGGATGTTTGGCCGCGGCCTCGAGCAGCAGGCGGAGTGCTTCCCGCGGATCGTCCTGGTAGCTGATCTGCACCGGCAGCTTCAGCCGGATCGCGCGATCGCTGTAACTCCAGTTCACGACTTCGGAGCTGATCACGTTCTCATTGGGTATCAGCGTGTCGACGCCATCGCGGTCGCGCACGACGATGTAGCGTGCGCGCAGCTCCTTCACGACCCCGAAGCGCTGGCCGATCGTGATGACGTCACCCTGGCGTATCGAGCGGTCGCCGACCAGGATGAAGCCGCTGACGAAATTCGCGGCGATGCGCTGCAGGCCGAAGCCGAGGCCGATGCCCAGCGCGCCGCCGAATACCGCCAATGCCGCGAGGTCGATGCCGACCGCATTGAGGCCTAGCAGGCCCGCGATCAGCAGCAGGAACAACCGCACGAACTTGGCGATGCCGACCCTGAGGCCGATCGAAATGTCATGCGAGGACATCAATCCACGGGTCGCGATCGTGCCGAGATATCCGCCCACCATCAGGAAAACGAACATCGTCAGGATGGCCTTGAAGGCGTCCAGCAAGGAGAAGCCTTCCTTGCCGAGCGGAATCGCGACGTGGTCGAGCGCCGCAGCTACCGGCTCGATCCACCCCAACATGTACATGGCGACAAGCAGCCACGCGAACCACGTGATCAAGTGCTCCGACGCGGCCAGCAGCGGTCCCGGCCGCAACACGCGCTTCAGCACATCGATCGACAGGCGGATCGCGGCAAGCGTAAGCGCGAGCGTGGCGATGATCGACGTGAACCCAAATGGGAGCCCGGTCCACTGCAACACCGCGCCCGCTGCGACGGTGGCCAGTCCCAGAAAAGCCGGAAGTGCGATCCGGTTGCTCAGCGTGGCAACAATTTGAACTGGGGAATCGGATCCGGTCTGGCTGGCGCCGCTTAAGTATTTGCGAAGTGCACGTGCTGCCAGCAATGAGAACACGGCGGCCAGCACGATGACGCCGATTTGCCACCACTGGTCGGGCTGCTGCAGGTGCGTCAGCGCCTGCGCGTAGAAGTCATTTGCGATTCGCCAAATGTCGCTCATGTCGGGCTGCCTCCGGCGGGAACCATAGCGCGGCAGCGGCCGTTAGGCGAGTAACGAACCCGATCGGCCTCTGGCGGCTCAGACGTACGCCACGCATCATGGCATTCCTGGGGCGCGGGGGAGTCTGCCGTGGCGGAGGCTCCACGATGACGGAGTTCAGAGCAGGCCGTATTTTCTCGCCAGCAGCGCCGTGCTCTGCACCGGCAGTTGTTCCTTCGCGAACAGCCAGAATGTGCCGAGGGTAATCGCGAGCACTGAGACCGCGTGCCAGTCGATCAGGCGGAGGAAGTCAAAGTCCATCGCCCGAAGCCTACTTTAATAGAGCGCGCGCGGGAGGTAGTGGTCGATCAGCAACGCCGCGAACAGCAGTGCCAGGTAATTGATCGAAAAGCGGAAGGTCCGCATCGGCAGGTCGGCGCGATCAGAGACGCGCAGTGCCCAGGCATAGCGCAGGAACATGCCGTCCAGCACCAGCGCCGCCGCGAGATAAGGGAGGCCCGCCATGCCGGTCAGCCAGGGCATGACAGTCACGACTGTCAGCAGGATCGTGTAGTACCAGATGAAGAGCTTGGTGTATTCGACGCCGTGCGTGACCGGCAGCATCGGAATGCCGGCCCGCGCGTACTCGTCGCGCCGCGCGATTGCGAGCGCCCAGAAATGCGGCGGCGTCCACGCGAAGATGATCAGGAACAGCAGCAGCGCGTTGGAATCCACCGCGCCCGTGACGGCAGCCCAGCCGAGCACCGGCGGCGCCGCACCGGCAGCCCCGCCGATCACGATGTTCTGCGGCGTCGCGCGCTTGAGCCAGACCGTGTAGACGACCGCATAGCCGATCAGCGAGAAGAAAGTCAGGATCGCCGTCAGCGCGTTGACGAGCAGCGCCAGGATCAGCATCGATCCCGCGCCCAGCACGAAGGCGAATGACAGTGCATAGGCCTCGGATACCGTGCCGCGCGGCAGCGGGCGCGACCGCGTGCGGGCCATTTCCGCGTCGATGCGGCGGTCGAGCACATGATTGATCGCGGCGGCCGAGGACGCGGCGAGCGCGATGCCGATCGTGCCCCAGACGAGCGCAGCAGCGGGCGGAAAGCCCGGCACGGCGAGGAACATGCCGACGATCGCGGTGAACATGATCAGCGAGACGACCTTGGGCTTGGTCAACTCGAAATAGTCGCGCGCCTTCGCCCGGATGCTGGGGAGTGCCGCGCCGTTTTCACTGTGTTCCTTGGTGTTCATCGGGGCCTGACGCGGATCTGGCCGCCTTCGGGGCGCGGGGCGAGGGAGCGCAGCAGCGCGACCATCGCGAGCACGACTGCCGCGGCACCTGCGTTATGCAGAGTGCCGAGCCAGAGTGGCCAGCCCTGCCAGATGAGATTCATGCCGATCAGCGCCTGAAATATCAGCGCGGCCAACACGGCCGTTCCGGCTGCGCGCGTCAATACTGTCTGGCCACGCCGCCAGACCCCTGCGACGAGCAACAGGAGCACGAGCGCCGTCAGGTAGGCGCCCAGCCGGTGTGAGTAATGAATGGCGACGCGTGCGGGCCCGTCGAGCACGCCGCCCTCGTAATCGATTCCCAACCCCCGCCACAACACGAAAGCATTCACGAAATCCATGTCTGGCCACCAGCTCCCATGGCAGGCCGGAAATTCCGTGCAGGCTGCGGCGGCGTAATTGGTGCTGGTCCAGCCGCCGAGCGAAACCTGCAGGGTCACGACCGCCATCGCCACGATCGCGAGATTGCGCACGGGTCGTTCCGCGGCCTTCAACTCGCGCCGTTCCGGCGAAAGCGCGAGCCACCACAACAGGGAAAGCGTCGTGAGCCCGCCCAGCAGGTGCAGCGTCACGATCAGCGGTTTCAGCAGGAGCGTCACGGTCCACATGCCGAGCAGCGCCTGCAGCACAACCAGGACCACGATCAGCAGGGGCAATACGCGCGGCTGCGCCGGGTCACGGCGATTCCAGATCGAGAACGCCGCGAGGCCCAGGATGAAGAGGCCGAGCGCACCCACGATGTAGCGGTGCACCATTTCGTTGAGCGCCCTCTGATAGGCGCCAGCATCACCGGCGATTTCGGCTACCTGCGACGGATGCACTTGACCGTAACAGCCGGGCCAGTCCGGGCAGCCCAGGCCCGCATTGGTCAGGCGCACCCAGGCACCGACCACGACCACGATCGCGCAGAGTAGCGTCGCGACCAGCGCGGCGCGGCGAAACCACCTGAGCTTCGGACTCATTTGCGAACTCTAGCCGATACTCGAGAGGCGTAGCAGTCGTTCGAGGTCCTTGAGGAGCCCCTGAGCGCCATCGGCCGCTGCATGGCGCATCATGAGATTCCCGCGCGGATCGACGACATAGATGGAGGCCGTACCATAGGGCGCGCGCGGAAACAGGGCGAGAAACGCCTCGCCCCCGGCGCCAGTGGCGCCAAGCACGAGCAGGTCCTCATCGCCCGGCCCGGGGAATCCTGGAGCGCAGCAATCGCCCGTATGCAGCAGCACCCGCTGCACGCGTGTCGCGTCCTTGTCGAGCGCGAGCCTCGCGCGGGCGAGCTCGGCAAGTGCTTTCGTGCAGCTTTCGGCGCAGGAATTACCGGCGAGATAGATCAGGGACCAGGAGCCGCGCAGCACATCGGGCGATGCCGTTCCGCCATCGGGCAGGCTCAGCGCAATGGCAGGCAGCAGCCGCGGCGGATCGATCAGTTCGCCATGCGCGGCGACGGCCGGACGCCATGCAGAAAAGTAATAAAGCCAGACGGCCGCGGCGAATGGTACGAGGAACAGCGACGCGAGCATCAAGAAAGTGCGGCGACCGGCCCGGCGCCTGGTGGAGACATCCGTCACGTGGCTTCCCCCTTGCGGCGCAGGCCGAGCGCAAACCAGATCGCAATAGCCGTGGCTGCGAATGCAAACCACTGGATCGCGTAGCCGAGGTGGCGCACGTAAGTCGTGCCCGGAACCTGCCAGTTGCGCATAAAGCCATCGGGTTCCAGCGAATCGAGCAGGATCCGCTGCGGATATAGCTCTCGGCCGAGCGCGGCTGCGAGTTCCTTCATGTGCGGATAGCTGATGAGACGCGGCCAACCCCCGCCAGCGGGCGCCGCAAGCTCGATGCCAGGACGCGGCAGCTCGTCGAGGCGTCCCGCGACCGTGCGCGGTGTCGCAAGGACCGCGAGATCGGGCAGGGAATCACGGGTGGCACCGAATGGCACCCAGCCGCGATCGACGAGCACGGCATTGCCGTCCGACAACAGCAGCGGCGTCAGCACGTGGACCCCGGCCCTGCCGGATTCGCTCATGTTGTCGAGCAGGAACTGATGGTCGGTGTCATAGCTGCCGCTCGCGGTGACGCGCTGGTATCGCGGCACGGCAATGGAAGCGGACGGGAGCGGAAGCGCCGCTTCCGCGCGGGAGAATTCCTCATCGAGAACGCGCTTTTCCGCGGCGCGACCGAGTTGCCAGTTGCCCAGCAGCACGAACAGGAGCACCGCGGCAGCCGTTGCCGCCGTCGCGACGGGGCGCAGCGCCAAGCTATACTTGCGCATCCGAGCAAGCACCGGGGCTTTCCATGCCGTGGGTCAAGTGGCTGGTACTGATCATCTTTTTCGCAATCGTCCTGAGCCTGGCATCCGCCATGCTGCACCTCGTCCACGACTACAGGGGCGAGTCGAAGCGCATGGTGCGGGCTTTGACATGGCGTATCGGCTTGTCCATCACGCTCTTCATCGTGCTATGGGCGACCTGGAAACTGGGCTGGATCGAACCGCGCGGCATGAAAAGCTGAATCAGAGCGCGCGGATCGACGGCAGGTTGCGCCAGCGGCCTGCAATATCCATTCCAAAACCGAACACGAACCGGTCCGGCACGCGCACGCCGCTGAAATCGGCCGCGATCGCGGCTGGGGCTGCGCGCTCCTTCACTGCGAATGCCGCGGTCAGCACCTCAACCGCACCCTGTTCTAGCAGGCGCGATCGGATCGTCGCGAGCGTGCGACCTTCGTCGAGGATGTCGTCGAGCAGCAGCACCGTGCGACCCTTGACGGGTTCCTGAGGTCCCGCGATCCAGACCAGTTCACCGCCCTGGGTGTCCGCGCCATAGCGGCGCACGTGCACGTAGCTGCATTCCAGCGCAAATACGAGTCTCGGCAGCAGCTGGCCCGCGAACACCAGGCCGCCATTCATCACCGTAATGATGAGCGGATTGCTGTGGGCAAGTCTTGCGGTGATCTCCTGTGCCATGCGATCGAGGGCAGCCTGGATCACGGCGGCAGGGATGATCTCGTCGGAGTCCGGTAATTCTGCTTTCATCCGTGGATTTTACCTGTGCGGGGCCCGCTGCGACGAACGACATTCGGACTGCGCCCAGGCGTTCCAACCCGACGACTAATCGGATCATCCAATTCCCGGAATGGCATTGCTGGCCGCGCGGCCTGCGGCGGAGGCCTTTCTTGAATCTGACTGAAAAATCGCTAAAAGGCCCGATCGGCGTCGCCGTCGGCATCGGGCTGATGTGCGCAGTAGCGAAAGACTGCGCGCGGGTCAGGCGGTGACAATCACGACGAGCTCGGCGTCAGCTTCGACCAGGCCCGCGCCGCCCGCAGGGCAGCCCTCAACATACCTGTGATGGCAACAGCCGCCATGCCGGTGAGGGCGGCTGCGATCGCCGCTGTGATCGGCGGAGGCTCAATGCGGAAAGCGCTGGCGACCGACGGCACACTGCTGACGATGACCAGCGCCGCAGCTGCCAGCACCGAGATCACCCAGAACGCGCGATTGGGACGCAGCAGCACCGATGCCAGCGAACCGGTCTTCGAGCGATTGACCAGGATCAGCGCCAGGTTGTTGACGACCAGCACGATGAAGGCGAGCGCCCGGGCCTGCCCGTCGGAAAACCGCGTCAACGCGAATCCATAGACCAGGGCAACTGCCGCCAGGCTGACGAGCCCAAGCGCGACGCTCTCCAGCAGCATCTTTCCGGAGAACAGTCGCTCGCCGTGGGCGCGCGGCGGCCGCCGCATGATTTCCTCGCCGCGGTGCTCGCCCTCGAAGACCAGCGAACAGGCGGGATCGATCACGAACTCGAGAAAGACGACGTGCAATGGGAACAGCAGCAGCGGCCATCCCAGCAGCAGCGGCAGCAATCCCGCGCCTGCCAGCGGGATGTGCACGGCGATCAGGTAGCTCATGGCGCTGCGGATATTCTCGTAGATCCGGCGGCCCATGCGGATGGCCATCACCAGGCTGCCGAAGTCATCATTGACCAGCACGAGCGAGGCGGCCTCGCGCGCCACGTCCGTCCCGCGGCTGCCCATGGCGATTCCGATGTCCGCCGCCTTCAGCGCCGGGGCATCATTGACGCCATCGCCGGTCATCGCGACGACCCCGCCGTGGGCGCGCAGCGCGCGGACCAGCCGCAATTTCTCGGCTGGCGGAACCCGCGCATACACGCTCACGACAGCTGCCCGTTCTCGAAGTGCAACCTCGTCCATCGACGCGAGTTCAGCTCCCGTCAGCAGGCCGTGCGAGTCGTCGAGGCCGACCGCTTGTGCAACCGCGCGCGCCGTGCCCGGATGATCGCCGGTGATCATCACGACGCGAATGCCGGCGCGGTGGCAATCCGCGAGCGCGGCGGGCACGGTTTCTCGCACCGGATCGCGCAGGCCGATCAGTCCCAGGAAGCCGAAGTGCAGTTCCTGCGGCGTCGCGGGCGGCGTTCCACCCGGAAGTTCGGCGCTCGCGATTGCCAGCACCCGCAAGCCGTCGCGCGCGATCTGTTCGACTCGTTCGAGCAGGCGGCTGACTTGCGCGGGCTCCAGGCGACAGAGGCCGGCGATCGCCTCCGGTGCGCCCTTTGTGGCGATCAGCAGGCGTTCCGATGCATCACCCTTCCAGACGTGGGTCACGGCGAGCAGTTCGGTGGTGAGTTCGTACTCATGCACCAGCGTCATGCGGCCGAGGCTTTGCGCCTCCCGCGGGGCGTGCTGCTGCGCGGCCGCGGCGATGGCCCGCTCCATCGGATCGAATGCCTGGATTTCGCAGGCTGCGAACGCCGACCCGAGCAGGCTTCGCATGCCCTGGTCAAGCGGACTGCGCAGATCTTCGAGGGCGAGGCGCGTGGCGCCATCGTCCAGTACGGACACGACCATGCGGTTTTCGGTCAGCGTGCCGGTCTTGTCGACCGCAAGCACGGTTGCCGCACCGAGTGCCTCAATGGCGGGCATGCTTCGCGTCAGCACGCCCTGCCTGGAAAGCCGCCAGGCTCCGAGCGCAAGAAACACCGTCAGCACGACGGCGAACTCTTCCGGGAGGACGCTCATCGCGAGCGTAATGCCGGCAAGCGCTCCCTGGACCCATCCGCCGCGCAATGCGGCGTAGAGAAAGAGGACCGCAACGCAGAGTGCGATGCCGAGAATCGCGAGCCAGATCACCATGCGCCGTGTCTCGCGGTACAGCGGCGTCTGCTGCGGCTTCAGCGTGGCGAGGGCGTGCCCGATCCGGCCCAGTTCCGTGCCTGCGCCGGTTGAGGTGATCTCGGCAGAGGCGTGTCCGCGGACAACGAGAGTTCCGGAGTACACGCGGGCTTCCGCCGGTGCCTTGGCGGCATCTGCACCGGGCGGCACGGCATGCTTCGGCGCAGCCAGGGACTCGCCGGTCAGCAGGGACTCATCGATCTCGAGATCGATGGATTCCAGCAGGACTCCGTCCGCCGGCACCCGGTCGCCTTCAGCGAGCATCACGATGTCGCCCCGCACGACCTCGCGCCCCGCGATGCGCCGTAACTCGCCATCGCGCAACACGGCGGCGCGGGGGCTCGAGAGATCACGCAGCGCCTCGAGTGCGCGTTCTGCGCGCCGTTCCTGCGAGGCCGAAATGGCGACAACCGCCAGCAACGAGGTCGCGAGGATCAGCGCCTCGCGCAATTCGCCGAGCACCACGTACAAGGTGACGGCCACGCACAACAGCAGGAACATGGGTTCCGCCACGACGCGCAGCAGCATGTCGAGCAGGCGGCGCCCGTGTGCGGCCGGGAGCTCATTCGGGCCATCGGCCTGGAGCCGGTCGGCGGCCGTCGCGTTCGTCAGGCCGGTGCGGCTTTGCATCGCGTGTCAGTCCAGGTAGCGTTCTATCTTGCGGAACAGATCCACGCGATCGACCAGATCCGTCATCCAGTCGAGCTGATCCGATTCGAGCACCAGCACCGGTGAGAGGTCGTAGCGCTTGAACCAATCTTCGTAGAGGCGGTTCAACTTGCGCAGATAGACGACGGGGATGCCTTTTTCCATCGCCCGGCCGCGCAGCTTGATGCGCTTTCGCAATGTGCGCACCGGGCAGCGCAGATAGATCATCAGGTCGGGCGGCCGTAGCGTCGCGCTGATCGACTGGTAAAGCTGCCAGTAGACCTTGAAGTCGCGCGCATCGATGTGATGTTGCCGGTAGAGATTGCGCGCAAAGATTTCCGCGTCCTCGTAGATCGTGCGGTCCTGCACGACAGCACCGGGCTCGCCCTGGAGCTCGAGGTGCAGCCGGAACTTGTGGGTCAGGAAGAAGACCTGGGACCGGTAGGCCCAGGTCTTCATGTCAGCGTAGAAGTCCGCGAGGTAGGGATTCTGGTCGTTTGGCTCGTAGAACGGCTTGATGTCGTAGCGCCGGCACAGGAATTGCGTCAGCTCGGTCTTGCCCGCGCCGATATTGCCGGCGATCGCGATGAAGCGCTTGCCAGCTACTTGCGGAGCCCCTACAGAGCCCGAGCCACACCACGTCGACGAAATGCCAGTACCAGGCAACGGCCTCGAACGCGAAATGCTGGTGCGGCGTGAAGTGGCCCTTCATGCAGCGCAGCCAGATCACCACCAGCATGATCGCGCCGACCGTGACGTGCAGGCCGTGGAAACCGGTCAGCATGAAAAAGGTCGAGCCGTAGATGCCGGTACCGAGCTGCAGACCGTGCTCGCGGTAGGCCTCGCCGTACTCGTGGGCCTGGACACCGAGGAATGTGAATCCCAGCAGGAAGGTCAGCGCGAGAAAGATCTTCAACATACCGCGATTGCCCATCTTCATTGCATGGTGCGCGATCGTTATTGTGAGACCCGAGGTCAGCAGCAGCGCCGTATTGATGGCCGGCAGGCCGAAGGCCGGGATGATCTCGTAGCTGCCATTGTCGCGCGGGCTCAATGCACCCGGGCCGTTGCTCGGCCAGCTTGCCTCGAAATCCGGCCACAGCAGACCCGTGACCGCCTTGGCACCGTCTCCGCCTAGCCAGGGCACCGACAACTGCCGCGCGTAAAAGAGCGCGCCGGCCTGGTTTTCGCGGATGACCTCGCCGAACCAGAAGAAGAACAGCGCGCACAGCAGCAGGAACCCGACACCGAGCACCCAGACGCCGATGCTGGCGCCGTTGAGAGTCGCGGCCGCGCCTGCCATCAGCACGAAGAGCGATGCAGACCCGAAAAATGGCAGGCGGCTGCCATGCGGGAAGTAGTACTGGCCAGTCTGTTTATCTTGTGCCATCTGCTCCCTATCCCTTGCCGCCGGCCAGGCGCGTGACATCGTAGAACGCGTAGGACAGCGTCAGCCGGTCAATACCGGGCGGCAGGTCCCGGTCGACGATGAATCGCACCAGCAGGTCGCGTTGCTCGTCGCGCTCGAAATGCTGCGGCGTGAAACAGAAGCATTCCGTCTTGCGGAAATACTGGGCGGCGCGCAGCGGCGTGATGCTCGGCACGGCCTGGCCGGTCGTGTCGCGGCCCGCGAGATTGTGCGCGGTATAGCGCGCCTCGTAGAGCCGGCCCGGGTGCACTTCCATCGAGGCGACGGCCGGCGCGAATTCCCAGGGCCCGCTGTCGGGCACCGAAGCGGTGAACTCGACGGTGACCACGCGGCTCATGTCGGGCGCCGAAGTGTCAGGCGCTGCAGCGCGGCTCAGCTGCGCGCGCGTGCCGATGCCGGTGACGTCGCAGAACACGTCGTAAAGCGGCACGAGGGCAAATCCGAACGCGAAACTGCCCGCCGTCATCAGCACGAGCCTGCCCACGAGACCACCGTTCGATTTGCGCGGCGGCGCCGCCATCAGCCGAGCTCCAGGACGCGGATCAGCACATAGGCGGCCCAGACCGTGAACGCCGCCACGCCGAGCGCGATCGCGAGCCGCAGGTTGGAGGCACGCTGGTTCAATGCAGCTCCGGCGATTTCTCGAAGGTGTGATAGGGCGCGGGCGAGGGCACGGTCCATTCGAGGCCGTGCGGCCAGTCCCAGACACCGGCCGTCGCGCGCTGACCGCCCTTCACGCAGCGGATGATCAGCCACACGAACAGGAGCTGCGACAGCCCGAAGCCGAAGCCGCCGATCGATGAGACCATGTTCCAGTCGGTGAACTGCGTGGGGTAATCTGGGATGCGGCGCTGCATGCCCGCGAGACCGAGGAAGTGCTGCGGGAAGAACAGCACATTGACGAAGATCGCGGTCAGCCAGAAGTGCCACTTCGCAATGTTCATGTCGTACATGTGACCGGTCCACTTCGGCAGCCAGTAGTAGACCGCGGCCATGATGCCGAACACGGCGCCGGGCACCAGCACGTAATGGAAGTGCGCGACCACGAAGTAGGTGTCGTGATACTGGAAATCCGCCGGTACGATCGCGAGCATCAAGCCTGAGAATCCGCCGATCGTGAACAGGAACAGGAAGGCGAGCGCAAACAGCATCGGCGGTTCGAAGCTGAGCGAGCCACGCCACATCGTCGTGGTCCAGTTGAAGACCTTTACGCCGGTCGGCACCGCGATCAGCATCGTGGACAGCGTGAAGAACAGCTGCCCCGCGAGCGGCATGCCGACCGTGAACATGTGGTGCGCCCAGACGATGAATGACAGGAAGGCGATCGACGCGATCGCGTAAACCATCGCCTCGTAGCCAAAGATCGGCTTGCGCGAAAATGTCGGGATGATTTCCGAGACGATCCCGAACGCCGGCAGGATCATGATGTAGACCTCGGGGTGCCCGAAGAACCAGAACACATGCTGGAACAGCACCGGGTCGCCACCGCCCGCCGCATTGAAGAAGCTGGTGTGGAAGTAGTAATCCGTCAGCAACATCGTGACGCCGCCGGCGAACACCGGCATCACCGCGATCAGGAGGTAGGCGGTTATCAGCCAGGACCAGGAGAACAGCGGCATCTTCAATAGCGTCATGCCCGGCGCTCGCATGTTGACGATCGTGACGATGACATTGATGGCGCCCATGATCGACGAGGCGCCCATCAGGTGGATCGCGAAGATCGCCATCGGGAATGCGTTTCCGGTTTGCAGCACGAGCGGCGGGTAAAGCGTCCATCCGGCGGCCGGCGCGCCGCCCGGCACGAAGAACGTCGAGATCAGCAGCACGAACGCGAAGAACAGCAACCAGAAGCTGAACAGGTTCATGCGCGGCAGCGCCATGTCGGCTGCGCCGATCTGCAGCGGAATCATCCAGTTGGCAAGGCCGACGGTCGCCGGCATCACGGCGCCGAACACCATGACGAGTGCGTGCACCGTCGTCAGCTGGTTATAGAAACCCGGGTCGACCAGCTGCAGGCCCGGCTGGAACAACTCGGCGCGGATCAAGAGCGCCATGACTCCGCCGATCAGGAACATGGCGAGCGAAAACACCAGGTACATGGTCCCGATGTCCTTGTGATTCGTCGTCGTGAGCCAGCGCATCACGCCCTTTGGTGGCCTGTGGTGATCGCCGTGGCCCGCGGCCGCGTTACCGTGCGCCATGTTCGTCACTTCGTCGGGCCTCACTGTCGTAGCTCCTGTTGCGCAAGCCAGGCCTCGAATTCAGCGGGCGGCATCGCGACGACGACGATTGGCATGAAGCCATGGTCGGCGCCGCAGAGTTCCGCGCACTTGCCGCGATAGGTGCCCGGCTTGTCCGCGTCCACGGAAACCCACATTTCGTTCATGAAGCCGGGTATCGCGTCGCGCTTCATGCCGAAGTCGGGCACCCACCAGGCGTGGATCACGTCATTGGCGGTCAGCAGCAGGCGGATCTTCGTTCCGGTCGGCACGACCAGCGGCTTGTCCACCTCGAGGAGGTAATTGTCCACCGTGTTTGGATCGATGCCGGAGCCGCGCTGGCGCGCGAGATCACTCGATCGGGCCAGGCGGCTGTAGAACGATACGCCGCGGCCGAGGTATTCGTAATGCCAGTACCACTGGTAGCCGGTGACCTTGATCGTGAGCTTGGAGCCGCTCATATCTTCGATCTTGATCAGCTTATCGACCGAGGGGATCGCCATCCCGATCAGGATGATCGTCGGCACGATGGTCCAGGCGGCTTCCAGGCGCGCGTTGTGCAGGAGCTTGGTGTCCGCGACGGCGCCCCTGGACTTCCGGAAGCGGATCATCGCGTAGATCATCGCGCCGAAGGTCACGACCGCGATCGCGAGGCAGATCCACAACATGATCATGTGCATGTCGTAGATATCGCGGGACAGCTCGCTGACGCCTTTCGGCATGTTCAGCAGGCTCCAGTCCGCGCGCGCGGGCACGGTGGTGAGCGCCGCGAGGGCGCCAGCGGCGGCCGGCAGCTTCGAGTTGCGCTTCACGATGGACACCCGGACTCCCTTGATGGTGGCCAGCGTATCGCGGGCTCACGGCCCGCGCATCGTAAGGGACGCAACAACCAGCCGCAACGGGATTTTCCCCTTTGAATCCAAAAGGATGCGGCGGAGCGGCGGCGGCTCAGACCGGCCGCAGCGTGGCAGCGCCGGCCAGTGCCGCCGCCGCCTCGCCGACGCCCGGATGCGGCAGCCAGGGAACGATGCCGAGGCAGGGAGCAGCGACCATTTCAGTCAGCGTGGCGATGTTGGCGTCGCGGCGCGCAAACGCGGGATCAATGCAGTTTCCGACCCAGCCGGCGAGCCGGTAACCGCGCGCTGCAATCGCATCAGAAGTCAGGAGCGCGTGATTGAGGCAGCCGAGGCGCAAGCCGACAACCAGCAGGACTTCCATCCCGAGCAGGCCCGGTAGCTCGGCGAATGACCGGCGCGCATCCAGCGGCACGAGAAAACCGCCGGCACCTTCGGCGAGCACGACGTCTGCCGAGGCGCGAAGAATTTCATGCGCCTTGACGATGCGATCCGTGTCGATCACGACGCCCGCTTCCGCCGCCGCAATGTGCGGCGCGATCGCAAGTTCGAACAACCAGGGATTCACGAGCACGTAGGGGTGCCGGACGCTCGATTCCAATTGCAGCAGCAGCGCATCTGAATTCGCGGGTCCCTCGGGTCCCGCCACCGCGCCGGCCGCGACCGGCTTCATGCCGGCGACTGTGACACCTGATTCGCGCAAGCGTCGCAGCAGCGCAGCCGTGACGAGTGTCTTGCCGACACCGGTATCGGTGCCGGTCACGAAGAAGCTGCGGCTCATGGCGACTCGCCGCGGCGGCGTATCGCCGAGACCGGGATCGCGAATTCGCCATCGCGCTCCGCATCGGAGCGCTCGATGGCGCCCCAGGCCTGCCCGAATACGACTTCGTAACTTGCGGGCAGCTTTCCTTCATGACGATGGCGTTCGTAGGTCTGCTCCACCGTGCGCATCGTCTGCCTTCCCGTCAGGCCGCGCGGCCGGCCGGCCGTCGCGTTGCGCGCACCGATGGCCTTCAGATCGCGCATCAATGAATAAACATCGGGATAGGTCAGTGTGTAACGCACGATGTCGAGCACGGGCTCGACGAGGCCTGCGCGAATGAGGCCGTCGCCAATATTGTGCATGTCAGCGAACGGGATCACGTGCGTGTAGTCATCGGCCTCGTGCCATGCCTCGTGCAGCTCGATCAGGGTGTCCGGCCCAAGGGTCGTGAATGTCAGGAGCCCGCGTGGCCGCAATACGCGCGCGATTTCCACGAAGGCTGCATCGAGGTCGTCGCACCACGGCAGCATCAGGTTGCAGTACAGGAGATCAACGCTTGCATCTGGCAGCGGCAATTCGTGCGCATCGGCGCAAAGACGCTCGACGCGCCCAGCGTCATCGTGTCGCGCTGCTTCGCGCAACATGCCTGGCGCAAAATCCACCGCGATGACACGCGCCCTCGGCCAGCGCGCGCCGAGCGCGCGCGCCGCATGGCCGGTACCGCAGCCCAGGTCGAGAATCGTGTCCGGCTCGAAGGCAATCCAGTCGAGGCGCTCGATCAGCTGCTGGCGGACGCGCGCCTGCAGCACGGCGGACTCGTCGTAGGTCGCGCTCGCGCCATCAAAATTTTTACGGATGGCACTGCGATCGAGCACACCGGTACCCGAATGGAGCGATTGCTTCGCATCGCTCATTCGGGTGACACGACATCGGCAAGCGCCGCAACCAGGCCTTCAACTTCGGCATCGCGATGCGCGGTGGACAAGGTGATACGGAGTCGTGACGTGTCTGCGGGCACCGTCGGCGGCCGGATTGCGGCGACGAAGAAGCCGCGTTCAAGGAGTGCGTTGCTGGCTCGCATTGCTGCTTCTGCGCTGCCGAGCAGTATGGGCTGGATCGGCGTCTCCGATGGGCCCAGCTTGATCCCCGCAGCCGTTGCCAGTTCGCGGAAGCGGCGCGTCAGCGCGAGCACCCGTTCGCGCCGCCAGGGTTCGGCGATCGACACTGCGAGTGCTGCGCGCGTCGCGGCCGCGACTGCGGGTGGCAGCGCGGTCGTATAGATGTAGGTGCGGGCGCGCTGGATGAGTGTTTCGATCAGGTCCTCGCTGCCCGCGACGAATGCGCCGAAGGTCCCGAAGGCCTTCCCGAAGGTGCCGACGAGCGCCGGAACCTGCGTGGGCGTCAGCCCGAATTGTTCGAGCGAGCCGCGCCCGGTTTCGCCGATCACGCCGAGACCGTGGGCGTCGTCCACGGCGAGGTATGCAGCGTGCCTTGAACAAGCGGCCGCAAGCGCCGGCAAGGGCGCGAGCTCGCCGTCCATACTGAAAACGCCATCGGTCAGCACGAGCGCCGTGCCGGATTCCTGTGCGGCAAGCTGCTGCTCGAGCGCGGCGACATCGACGTGCGGATAACGGTGGAGCTTCGCGCCGGACAGCCGGCCGCCATCGATCAACGATGCATGATTCAGTTCATCCCCGTAGACGGCGTCTTCGCGTCTGGCGAGTGCGCGGGCCAGGCCGAGATTCGCCATATAGCCGGTCGAGAAAACGATTGCCCGTTCGCGTCCCGTGAACGCCGCGAGTTCCCGCTCCAGCGCTTCATGCAGAGCCTGATGTCCGGTGACCAGGTGGGAAGCGCGGGCGCCGACGCCGTGCATGCGTGCAGCGTCGATGAACGCCTCGACGACCTGCGGATGCGCGGCGAGACCAAGATAGTCGTTGCTGCAGAAATCGACGCAGCGCCGTCCGTCGAGCTCGATTTCCGCGGACTCCGGTGTTTCCCGGCGCACCGTGCGCCGTTGTCGCCGAAGATCGCGGGCGTCGAGTTCCGCGAGCGCAGGCGCGAACGAAATCGGTGCGGCGGGCACCGCAATCAGCCGCTTGCGGCGGCGGGTTCCGGCCGGATTCCGAGCCGCCCGAACAATGCGTGATCGCTCGCCGTGTCCGGATTGCCGGTGGTCAGGAGTTTCTCGCCGTAGAAAATCGAATTGGCGCCGGCCAGGAAGCAAAGCGCCTGCATCTCGTCGCTCATTGAGCTGCGCCCCGCCGACAGGCGGACATGCGCGCGCGGCATCAGGATCCGCGCAAGCGCGATGATCCGCACGAACTCGATGGGATCGATCGGTGCAGTTCCGGCGAGCGGTGTGCCCTCGACCTGCACGAGCTGGTTGACCGGCACGCTCTCGGGATGCGGCGCAAGTGTCGCAAGCGTGTGCAGCAGCGCGACGCGATCGGAAGCATCCTCGCCCATGCCGAGGATGCCGCCGCAGCAGACGTGGATGCCGGCGTCGCGCACCGCGGCGAGCGTATCGAGGCGGTCCTGGTAGGTCCGCGTCGTGATGATCTCGCCGTAGAAGTCCTCGGAGGTGTCGAGGTTGTGGTTGTAGTAATCGAGACCCGCGTCCTTCAGGCGCCTCGCCTGCGCGGGCGTCAGCATGCCGAGCGTGGCGCAGGTCTCGAGGCCAAGTTCGCGCACGCCGCTCACCATCTCGGCGACGCTGTCGAGATCGCGGTCCTTGGGGCTGCGCCAGGCCGCGCCCATGCAGAAGCGCGTTGCGCCATTGGCTTTCGCGGCACGGGCGCGCTCGATCACGGTGCCGGGGTCCATCAGCGACTCGCGCTCGAGGCCCGTGTCGTAACGGACGCTCTGAGGGCAGTAGGCACAGTCTTCCGGGCAGGCCCCGGTCTTGATGGATAGCAACGTCGAGACCTGCACTTCGTTGGGATCGAAGTGCCTTCGATGGATGGATTGCGCGTGCCAGATCAGGTCGGCGAACGGCAGTGCATGGAGCGCCCTTACCTCGGCGAGCGACCAGTTGCTGCGGATCTCGCCCTGCTGTCCCTGGTTCAGGTCCATCGCATTGCTCTTTCAACCCACTGAAATTGCAACAGATCAGCCGCGCGGCGTCCCGCCACACTGGGCGCGTGGCGAAGTATTGGAATATGGCGGCAGCCTGTCAACCGGAAATGCGCCGGCAGGTTTACAGCCGGGCGACGGCACTGGTACATGCGTTGTTCCCGGTCACCTGCTATCTATGCCTGGATCCGGGCCAGAAACCTGCGCTCGATCTGTGTGCCGCCTGCGAGGCCGACTTGCCGCGGAACGATCCCGCCTGTTCGATTTGCGCCGCGTCGGTACCTGACTCCAATGTGATTTGTCGCCGCTGCAGCCGGCGCGGCCGCGCTTTCGATGCGGCCTACGCTCCCTACCGCTACGAGTTTCCGATGCCTGAGCTGATCCACCGGATGAAATACCGCGGACAGCTGCCGATCACCCGCATTCTCGGCTGTGTGCTCGGCAGGCGATTGGCGGATCGCGGTGCTCCCCAGGTCGATGCGATCGTGCCAGTGCCACTGTATGCAGGCCGCGAGCATCGCCGCGGCTACAACCAGGCGCGCGAGATTGCGGTCTTTGCTGCGCGCGAACTCGGCCTGCCAATCCACGATCGGCTCGCGCGCCGCATCCGCGAGACCACGGAACAGACCGGGCTCGCGGCCGGCGCGCGGAGGCACAACCTGCGTGGCGCATTCGCAATCGAAACCAGCGATGTGCCGTCGAGAGTTGCCATCGTCGATGACGTGCTGACGACCGGGGCCACCGCGGAGTCGCTGGCGCTTGCACTGCGTCGCGCCGGCTGCCGTCGGATTGAGGTCTGGGCGGTCGCGCGCGCCTGAGGGAGTTCACCCGCGGTAGAGGTAATCGAGCGCGAGCCCGATAAACACGACGAGCCCGAAGTAGTGATTGTTGTTGAAGGCGCGGAAACAGGCATCCGGCTTGCGGTCGCGGATCAGCCACTGCTCGTAAATGAAAAACGCAGCGCCGGCCGCGAGACCCGCGCGATACCACAGCCCGAGTTGGGCCTCGTCACCCGCAAGCCACAGCGCGAACAGCACCATCAGCTGCATCACGCCGATGACGACGCGGTCCGCATCGCCGAACAGGATGGCGGTGGACTTGATGCCGATGCGGAGATCATCCTTGCGATCCACCATTGCATACATCGTGTCGTAGACCGCCGCCCACAGCACGACGGCCGCGAGCAAAAGCCAGGCGATCCGCGGTACCTCGCCGGTGATGGCGGCGAAGGCCATCGGGATGGACCAGCCGAAGGCGACGCCCAGGTAGAACTGCGGCACGGACACGTAGCGCTTGAGCCAGGGATAGGTCACCGCAAGCACACCGCCGGCCGCGGCGTACAGGCGCGCCAGCGGCTCGAGCTGCATCGCAAGCCAGATTGCGATCAGTCCGAGCACGAAGAAGAGCACGAGCGCCTCGCCCGGTGCGACACGCCTGGCGGCGAGCGGCCGGTCGCGCGTGCGTTCAACACGCGGATCGAAATCGCGGTCCGCATAATCGTTGATCACACAGCCGGCCGAACGCATCACGAATATGCCCGCGAGGTAAATCAGCAGCAGCTTCTGGTCGGGCCTGCCCTGGCCCGCGATCCACAGCGCCCACAGTGCCGGCCACATCAGGAGCCAGATGCCGATCGGCCGGTGCAGCCGTATCAGCAGCGCGTACTCGCGCAAGGTGCTGCCAATCGCGAGCATCGCGGCACGCGCGTTTTTCGGGTTGAAGCTGGGTTTGTACTTCGGATCACGCCGCCGCTTCGGCGGCGGAGCCGGAAGCAGCTCGGCATTCATCGCAGCGACTCGGGCAGGAACACTTCCTGCACCAGCAGGCGTGCGCCGTCGATGGCGAACCAGGAACGGCGGGCCCAGAGTTCAGCGGGCGGGTCGACGGTCCCCCGCAGTGCGCGATGGAACAACGCGACGCCGGGTGTCAGGCGCGCGAATTCGAGCGGACCGCGCTTAAGACCGGGAACTGCCGCAAGACGCTCGCCGAGCGCAGCATCGCCGAGCGTGGACAGCCAGCCATGGCGTGCAAGCGTCGCAAGCGGGATCAGGCTCTGTGCAAAGACCCAGGAGCGGCCATCGCAGGTCAGTTCGATTTCGCGCACGAATGCGGCATTCCCCGGGGCCTGTAACAAAGCGGATTCAGCCGCCGCGAGCGGCACCTCGCGCTCGGAGACGACGGTGAGGCCGGGCCCGCCGTCGCAACAGGTGCGCAGGCGCTCCGTCAGCAGTCCCGATTCGGTGAGCCATGCCACCGCCGCTGCCGGCGGCCTGAAGTCCTCGAGAGTTGCGCTCCAGCGCAGCAGCTTTCGTTCGTCCTGAATCGCGGCTGATTGCACGAATCACACCTTCCCGTAGCGCGCGGCGGCGCCGATCCAGCGGCGCTTCAATGCGGCAATGTTAGCCGCATGCGCGCGCTCCATCACGTCCGCGATGGCCTGGACCCGCGGCAGCAAGTCGGCGTCGCGCATCAGGTCGGCGACCTTGAGCTGCATCAGGCCGGTCTGGCGCGTGCCGAGGAGCTCACCGGGCCCGCGCAGCTCCAGGTCGCGGCGCGCGACCTCGAAGCCGTCGTTGGTGTTGCGGAGCACCGTTAGCCGCTCCTTTGCATGCCCGGACAGGGGCGCGTGATACAGCAAAATACAACTGCTGGCCTGCGTGCCACGCCCGACGCGGCCGCGCAACTGATGCAACTGGGCGAGGCCCATGCGTTCTGCGTTCTCGATGATCATCAGGCTCGCATTCGGCACGTCAACGCCAACCTCGATGACCGTGGTAGCGACCAGCAGGCCGATCTCGCCTGCCTTGAAGCGCGCCATCGCCTTTTCCTTCGCGGTGGCCGGCATGCGTCCGTGAACGAGCCCGACAGCTATTTCCGGCAGGGCCTTGGCGAGTGCGGCCGCCGTGTCCTCCGCCGCCTGCGCCTCCAGCACGTCGGATTCCTCGATCAGCGGGCAGACCCAATAGGCCTGGCGTCCCTGCAGGCAGGCCGCGCGGATGCGCGCGACGATCTCGTCGCGGCGCGAATCCGGCATCACGACGGTCTGCACGGGCGTGCGACCCGGCGGCAGCTCGTCGATCACCGAGACGTCGAGATCCGCATAGGCCGTCATCGCAAGCGTGCGGGGAATGGGTGTCGCCGTCATGATCAACTGGTGCGGATAGCGGCCCGACGCGCCCTTGTTGCGGAGCGCAAGGCGCTGGTGAACACCGAAGCGATGCTGCTCGTCCACGATCACCAGTGCTAGCCGCGCGAAGCTGACGCCTTCCTGGAACAGTGCGTGTGTGCCGATCACCAGTTTCCGCTCACCGCTCGCTGCGGCTGCGATGGCTGCCTGTCGCGCCTTCGCGTTTAGACGCCCGGTCAGCAACAGGGGCTCGATGCCGAGCGGCGCGAGCCAGCGCGTGAAATTCTGCGCGTGCTGTTCGGCGAGCAGCTCGGTGGGCGCCATCAGCGCCGCCTGGCAGCCGGCCTCGATCGCGGTCAATGCGGCGAGCGCCGCGACGATGGTCTTGCCGGAGCCGACATCACCCTGCACAAGTCGCAACATGGGGCTCGCGACTGCGAGATCGGTGCGGATCTCGGCGGCGACACGCTGCTGGGCCGCAGTCAGCGGAAATCCAATGGTCTCCAGAAGTCTCGCCGCGAGCTTTCCCGGGACCGCGAGCGGCCAACCCGGATCGCGGCGGATTTCGTTGCGAAGCGCACGCAAGCTGAGCTGATGCGCGAGCAGTTCCTCGAATGCCAGGCGGCGTTGCGCGGGATGACGGCCGGTCTCCAGCAATTCGAGGCGCGCGTCAGGCGGCGGGCGGTGCAGGAATTGCAGTGCCTCGGCGAGACCCGGTAATTTCAATTCGCGCTGCACCTCGGGCGGCAGCAAATCGGGTAGTTCGCCGCCGGCAAGCGCCGTCAACGCCTGTGCAGTCAGGTTCCGCAGGCGGCCCTGCTGGATGCCCTCGGTCGCCGGATAAACGGGCGTCAGCACATCGACGACCGCCTGTTTGTCGGGCGCATCGGCGAGCCGGTACTCCGGATGCACGATCTCGAGCCCGACCGGGCCGCGGCGGACCTCGCCAAAGCAGCGCAGGCGCGTGCCACGCGCCAGTTGCTGCTGCTGCGCCCCGCTGAAATAGAAGAAACGAAGCGTCAAGAATCCCGTGCCGTCGGAGAGCCGCACGAGCAGCGTGCGGCGCCGGCGGAAGACGACTTCCGCCAGTTCAATCTCACCCTCGACCGCGACGCGCGCCTCCGGGCGCAATGCGCCGATCGGCACAATGTGCGTGCGGTCCTCGTAGCGATTTGGCAGCAGGAACAGCAGGTCGGCGACGGTCTCGATGCCGAGCTTCGCGAGGCGCCCGGCAAGCGCCGGACCTACGCCGGAGAGCTTCGTCACCGGCCGGGTCCCGGGTGTCACGGCACCAGTATGCAATCGACCTCGATCGCAGCACCGCGCGGCAGCGCAGCGACGCCGATCGTGACCCGCGCGGGATAGGGCTCGTTGAAGTACTCGGCCATCACCTTGTTGGCGACCGGAAACTGCCCGAGATCGGTCAGAAAGATCGTCACCCGCACGGCGGCGGCCAGATTTGAGCCCGCCGCTTCGGCCACTGCCTTGAGATTCTCGAATACCCGCCGCGCTTCGGCCTCGAAACCGCCCGTGACCAGCTGGCCGGTCGCCGGATCGAGTGCGACCTGCCCCGACAGATACACGGCACCACCCGCGCCGACTGCCTGCGAGTACGGCCCGATCGCCTTCGGCGCGCGGTCACTGTGGAAGATGCTTCGTTTCATGCCAGGCTCCGTTCAACTTTCATGACTTCCGGCATGTCGCGGATCGCGCGTATCAGGCGTGCGAGGTGGGCACGGTCGCGGACCTGGACCTCGAACAGGATCGTTGACTGTTCGCCCTGTGAGGAATCGACATTGACGTGGATGATATTGCTCTGCTCCACGGCGATCTTGGTCGCGACCTGGGCGAGGATGCCCATGCGATTGGCGGCCTCGACGATGAGCCCGGCGCTGAACAGCCGCTGCTGCTCCTTGTGCCAGACTGCGGGAATCCATTTGTCGGTCTGCTTGCCGAATGCGGCGACGTTCGAGCAGTTCTCGCGATGGATCACGACGCCGCGGCCGCTCGAGAGATAGGCGACGATCGCGTCGAACGGAATCGGGAAGCAGCATCGCGCGTAGCTGACGACCAGGCCCTCGGTGCCCGCGATCGCGAGTGGCGGCGGCGGGCCGCTCTCAGGCCGGTCCTCGTCGCCCGGCAGCAGGCGCCGCGCAATCAGGCGCGCGAGCCGCTCGCCAAGGCCGATCTCCTCGAGCAACTCGCCGCCGTCCTTCAGCGCCAGCGAACGCGCAACTTCGTCCAGACGACCCGCCGGCAAAGTCTTCAGCGTCAGCTTGAACTCCTCGAGTGCCTGGTTGAGCATCCGGCCGCCGAGATCGGCGGCTTCGCCACGCTTCAGGCCCCGCAGGTACTGGCGGATCGCGGAACGCGCCTTGGCGGTCGTGACAAAACTGGCCCAGGCAGGATTCGGCTGCGCGCCCTTGGCCGTGATGATCTCGACCGTCTGGCCATTGCGCAGCACCGTGCGCAGCGGAACGAGCCTGCGGTCCACCTTGGCAGCGACGCAACGCTGACCGACGCCGGTGTGAACCGCGTAGGCGAAGTCGACGCAAGTGGCGCCGCGCGGCAGACGCATGATGTCGCCCTTTGGCGTGAATACGTAGACCTTGTCGGGGAACAGGTCGACCTTGACGCTCTCGAGCAATTCCTCGGCCGAGCCGTCATGCAGCTGCATGACGCCCTGCAGCCATTCGCGCGCGCGGACCTGCTGGGCCTCGCCGTCATTTTCGCCGGTCTTGTACTGCCAGTGCGCGGCGATGCCGGACTCCGCCATGCGATGCATGTCCTCGGTGCGGATCTGGATCTCGATCGGCATGCTGTTCGGCCCGAACAGCGTCGTGTGCAGCGACTGGTAGCCATTGACGCGCGGAATCGCGATGTAGTCCTTGAAGCGGCCCGGCATCGGCCGGTACAGGCCGTGCACCAGGCCCAGCACGCGATAACAGTCGTCGACGCTGCCGACAATGATGCGCACCCCGAACATGTCGATGACCTGCGCGAGCGGCAGCCGCTTGCGACGCATCTTCAGGTAGACGCTGAACAAGTGCTTTTCACGCGCTTCGACGCGCCCCGTTACCTTGCCGCCAGCAAGCGCCTGGCGCAACGCCTTGACGATCTTCGGCAGGAACTCGCGCTGGTTGCCGCGCGCACGCTTCAGCTCGCGCTCGATGACGCGATAGCGGTGCGGGTACAGGGTCCGGAAACCGAGATCCTCGAGCTCGAGCTTGATCGAATGGATACCGAGACGGTTCGCGATGGGCGCGTAGATGTCGAGTGTCTCGCGCGCGACGCTCCGGCGCTTTTCCGGCGGCATCGCCGACAGCGTGCGCATATTGTGGGTGCGGTCCGCGAGCTTGACCATGATCACGCGGATGTCGCGGACCATCGCGAGGATCATCTTGCGGAAGCTCTCGGCCTGGGCTTCCTTGCGGCTCTTGAACTGGACCTGATCGAGCTTCGTTACGCCGTCGACGAGCTCGGCGACTTCCTTGCCGAAGCGCTGCTCGACTTCGGCCGCGGACGAGGGCGTGTCCTCGACGACATCGTGCAGGATCGCGGCCGTCAGTGTCGCGCCGTCCATGTGCAGGTCCGCCAGGATGTCGGCGACCGCGATCGGATGGGTAATGTAGGCCTCGCCGGAGTGGCGCTTCTGGCCTGCATGCGCAGTCTCGGCGTACTCGTAGGCTTCGCGCACCCGCTCGACCTGGTCAGGCGGGAGGTAGGCCTCGATCTTGGAAACGAGCTGGCCGATTCCGGGAGCGCGTCTTCCGCCAGGCAGCAGCCCCAGGATGGAAGACGCGTAGCTCATCGGCGCCTGCGTTCTGCGGTCAGTCTCCCAGGCCGAGCTGCGGGGCGCGGAAATCGACGCTGAGATCCATCGGGTTCTCCGGGATCAGCTCCGGCTCCGGCTCGGGATCGGGTTCGGAGAGCAGGGCCATCGTGACCTTGCCGTCCGCGATCTCGCGCAGCGCCACCACCGTGGGCTTGTCATTCTCCCATTCGACGCGGGCTTCCGCGCCGTTGGCGAGCTGACGGGCGCGCTTGGCGGACAGCAGGACCAGGTCGAACAGGTTGTCGATGCTGTGGAGGCAATCTTCGACGGTGATGCGGGCCATGGGAAAAGACCGATTTTTCAGGCAACTGGACCCGAAATCATACCGGATCCAGCGTCATCCCGGCTAACTATTCGTCGGATTTCGTGCGGCGATCCCTGTTGCGGCGGCGCTCGATCGTGGTCTGAACCGGGGGCCGGAAAGCGTCAATTTCCCCGGCCCTGCGGCCGCCGGCGCGGCGGTCTTCGTGGTGCTGATAGGTGCAGCAGCAGGTGTCGGGCCTGGTGCAGCCCGCCAGTGGTAGCTGGGGGGCCTCGCGCGCTAACCAGCGCCGGTCTCTGCCGGAGATTGCGGTAGGGCATGCGGCCGGGCACGGCTTGACCGAAACGGCATGCCAGCGCTTGCTACCCGCGGGGGTCTTGCCCTTTGCACTGGGCTTGATGGCCATGCGAAATCTCCTGCCCTTGATGGCTCAATGCTAGCCGACTGAGCGGACCCGGAATGGGGCCGGGTGTCGGCATTGTGAAACAGTTCAGCCTCTCAGGCAGTGGATTTGAGGAGCTGGTTCACAAGCTCGACCAGGCCGGGGCGGTCCTGACGGCTGGTTGCGCCGCGACCGTCGAAGATTGCCTCCAGCTCAGCCAGCGCCTGGTCGAAATCGCCGTTGACGACGACAAAGTCAAATTCACGCCAGTGCGACATCTCGCTGACCGACTCGGCGAGCCGCCGCGCGATGGCTTCCGGGCTGTCGGTCGCGCGCTTTCGAAGCCTTGCTTCGAGTTCGGCCCGCGACGGCGGCAGGATGAAGATCTGGATCGCCTCGGGCAGGCGCTTGCGCACCTGGCTGGCGCCCTGCCAGTCGATTTCGAGGATCAGCTCGCGTTCCTCCGCGAGGGCCGAATCCACGGTGGTCTTGCGGGTGCCGTAGAGATTGCCGAACACATCGGCATGCTCGATGAATTCATCGGCCTTGATCAGGCGCTCGAATTCTGCGCGATCGATGAAGTGGTAGTCGCGCCCATCCTGTTCGTGCGGGCGTGGCGCGCGTGTCGTGCAGGAGACGGAAAACGCCACTGCCGGCCGGCGCTCCAGCAGCGCGCGCAGCAGGCTCGTTTTGCCGGCGCCGGACGGCGCCGCGATGACGTACAGATGACCGCGGCCCGCCACGAAGCATTCTCCCGAATCCTGCGCCACGCATCGGGGGCGCCGAGCGGGGATTGTATGCGTTCAAGCGGGAAATACACCCAGGAGTCCCATGGCAGCGAGCGAACCGGCCGCGAGCAGGCCGCCAATTGCGATGGCGGCTGCGACATCGCTCGGATAATGGAGGCCGAGCACGACACGCGACACGGCGACCAGCATCGCGAATGGAACCAGGATCAGCGCGAGTGCCGGATACCAGGCGCTGGCGATCGCCGTGAATGCGACGGCATGGAGGGTATGGCCGGAGGGGAAGCTGAACTGATCGAGCGGCGGAACATGGGCGATTATTCCCTTGTGTCTCGTGTAGGGACGCGGCCGCCGGATCCGGTGCTTCAGCAACCGATAGATCGCGAGCGACGCAAGACCGGTTGCCGCGAGTTCGGCGCTTGCCATCGCGCCGCGCCAGCCGTCTGCCAGCGGCAGGGCCAGCATCAGCGCATACCAGATCAGGCCGTCACCGAGCCGGCTCACCGCCGCGAAGAACCAATGTACGAAGCCGCGCGCGCCCCAGCGATTGAGCGCCCGGCACAGCGTCAGTTCGACGGCTGGGAAAGCGCTCATGCCGGCGCCCCTGCGGGCAAGCCGGCAAGCAGTCCGACGAAATCGCGCGCGACCTTGTCCGGCCGCAGCGCCAGAGCGGTGTGCCGCGCGGCGATGCCCATGTCGCGGCGCGCCGCCAAATCGGCGGCAAGTGCATCGGCAGCGTCGATGAATCCGGGCGCATCGCCGAACGGAACCAGGCGGCCGTGCTCGCCGTCGCGCAAGTGCTGGCGGGCTGCGCCGTAATCGAATGCGACGGTCGGCACGCCGCTAGCCATCGCTTCGAGCGTGACGTTACCGAAAGTCTCGGTCAGGCTCGGGAAGAGGAACAGGTCGGCGGAGGCGAAGTGCGCAGCGAGGTCCTCGCCGAGCCGCAATCCCGCGAAATGAAAATCCGGGTGCTCGCGGCGCAGGCGCTCCGCCTCCGGTCCGGCGCCGACCCAAACGAAGCGTGCGCCCGGCTGGCGCAGCTGTAAGCAACGGAATGCCACGATCGCGAGTTCGAGGTTTTTCTCGGCCGCGATGCGGCCGAGGTAGATGACCGCGAGCCCTCCGTCACGGACACCCCAGCGAGCGCGCAGGCCCGCATCGCGGCGCACCGGATCAAAGAGCGCCGTGTCCACGGCGCGGGCAACGACGCGCACGCGGCGGAAACCCCGGCGTTCCAGCCATTCGCGCAATTCCTCCGTCGGCACGACCGTGGCGCCCGAGGCGTTGTGCAGGCGGCGCAGCCAGTGGCGCACGACGGGTTCCAGAAGGCCGAGGCCGTAGGCACCGGCGTAGGCGTCGAAACGCGTGTGAAAGCCGGTGGCGACCGGGATGCCGAGGCGCCGCGCGGCTCGCACGGCCGACCAGCCGAGCGGGCCCTCGGTCGCGACATAGACGGCATCCGGCCGCCGCGCGCTGAAGTGCCGGTGCAGCAGCGCGCCTGCCGGAAATCCGAAACGCAGGCCCGGATATTTCGGCAAGCAAGCGCCCGCGACCAGCAGTTCGTCAATCGGCTGGGGGAGTGGGAGGGCCGAGACTCCCGGCTGGTGCGGGCGCACCAACAACAGTTCATGGCCGTCGGCCGCCATGCGCTCGACGAGGCCATGCACGGTCAACGCGACGCCGTTGACTTCCGGTGGATACGTTTCAGTGATGACTGCAATTCGCATCGGGTACCGCCTTGTGGCGGCACCATTTTCAATTGCGAACATGGCCGGGATGTGACGGTGGCGTGACGCTTCGATGACAAGCGCCGCCGCGACTGCATTAAGTTAACGCTTGTCGAGCCAGTCCTGGGGCGTCGGGAACGCGGCGCCCTCTTCCTTGAGCCATTGGCGCAGCGCGCAGACCATCGGCAGGTCCGAGTACGAGGGCGGGCAGACGAACCAGTAGCGGAATCGCGACGGCACGATGATCTTGCTCGCGAGCACGACGCGACCGGCCTGCAGATCGTGCGCGGCGATCGACCAGCGTGCGGGCGCGTATCCGAGGCCCTCGATGACCGCGGAGAGCACGCTGACCGAATCGTCGATGATCGTCGGGCCTGCCGGCCAGGGTGTCGGCGCGGCGCTTTTCTCGAAGCGTGACCAGGGCTCGTCCTTGGCCTGCAGCATGGGAATGCCTGCGAGACTGTCGCGATCGTCGATCGAACCGTGGCGCTTGTAGAGCTCGGGCGAGGCCACGACGACGATCCATTCGTCCATCAGTTTTTCGTAGTCGAGCCCTGGCGCTTGCGCCTCGCCGAGGCGCACGGCCGCGTGAAAATCGCTGCGCGTGAAATCCACGGCCTCGCGCGAGGTGTGCCAATCCACTTGCAGGTCGGGGAATTTCGCGTGCAGGCGATGCAGCCGCGGTGTCATCCATTTCTGCATCAGCGACGACAGCGTGCTGACATTGATGGTTCCGCTCGCGCGCATCATCCGCATCTCGCGCAGCGCCACGACCAGGGAATCGAGACCCGCGCGGATGCCGGGCAACAGGCGGGCGCCTTCCGGCGTCAATTCGACCTTGCGGCCGCTACGCCGCAGCACCGGCATCTGCAGGTAATCCTCGAGTGCCTTGATCTGCTGGCTGACCGCGGCCGGCGTCACATTCAGGGCCTCTGCAGCGTCGCCAAAGCTCAGCCGTGACGCCACGGCCTCGAATACGCGAAGCGCGTTCAGCGGCAATCGGCCATAGGCGGAAGCGACCAAAGTTTCCCTTAACCGAGCTTGAGTTAATGCGTTTGTTCGAAAAACGCCCTGGTCGCAAAGTCTAGCCCGAACAGGGACGGAAGGGCGCGGTCGCCCGACTGCCTGAACCAAGGAGAAGGATCATGTTGGGCCATTTACAGGGTTTTCTGAGCGTTCTGGACATCCTGGCCGAGGGCGGCAGGCGCCATGCCGAGCTGATCGCCGGCCGCGAATTCACCCCCGGGCTGCGGCTGCAGCCGGTTGCGGCTCCGGCGAGGGAAAAGACTCCCTTAACCCGGCATCAGATATCGCGTTTGTTCGATTCGCGCCCGAAGTCCAGAGTCTCAATCGAACACTGACAGCGCATTTTCAGCTCATTTCGCAAACGGAATCACAGGAGTAAGTCATGAACAGCTATTCGACGATTCGCAACACGGGTCTGGCGGCGGTGCTGGTAGCCACCCTCGCCGGTGTGGTCAGCAATGGCCTGGCATTCAACGAGAAGGTGGTCTACGAGCGCGACATCCTGACCTCGTCCGCGGCAGTGATCCTGCCCGAAGTGGTCGTCATCGCCAAGCGCATCGAATCATGAGGCTCGCCTGGAGGTGCCGGGTCGCAGGCTCGCAGTTATTGTCTGATCGTCGTGACGCTGAATTCCTCCCCCACAGCGCGCGCGCAATGACTGCGAACCTGCGGCTCGGCACCCATGTCATTCGACGTTCTGGATCTGCTCGCGCATCTGTTCGATCAACACCTTCAACTCAACCGCTGACCGCGTCGTCTCGACGTCCTGGGACTTCGACGACAGCGTGTTCGCCTCGCGGTTGAACTCCTGCATCAGGAAATCGAGCTTGCGGCCGACTGCCTCTTCGGCGGCGAGAGCATTGGTCAATTCCTCCACATGGCTTTGAAGCCGGTCCAGTTCCTCGGCCACATCCATCTTCTGCAGCAGCATCGCGATTTCCTGCTCCAGCCGTTCGGGGTTGCCCTCGCCAGTCAACAAGGCCAGGCGTTCCTGCAGCCTTGTGCGGATGCGCGCATGCACTTCGGGTAGCCTGGCGGCAACCTGTTTGGAAATCCTCTGCACGGCCCGGGCGCGAGTCGTGAGCATCTCCGCGATGCGTTCGCCCTCGTTGGCACGCGAAGCCTGGAAACCCATCAGCGCTTCGGCGAGTAGTCCTTGTGCCGTCGCGGCGAGCGTTGTCGTATCGCGCAGCGGTTCGCGCACCACGCCGGGCCAGCGCAGGAGATCCACCGCATCGATGGTGCCTGCGGCGCCAAGACGGCGTTGCACGAGCAGCGCGCTCTCGACCAGCCGGTCGAGCAGCTTGTCGTCGAGTTCGAATTCGCGCGGGCCGGCGATTACCGGGCGCAGGTAGAGCGTCGCATCTACCTTGCCGCGCCGCACGGACGCGGCGATCGCCTGGCGGAATTCCGCTTCGGCACTGCGCAGTTCCTCGGGTACGCGCAGCCCGACCTCGAGATATCGGTGATTGACGCCGCGGAGTTCCCAGGCGAGCACACCTGCCGCCGTCGTCCGCTCGCAGCGGGCGAAGCCAGTCATGCTCTTTAACATTTGTCCTGTATCCCCGGGGCCAGCCGCGAGCCGGTGTTGTAAGCTGCGCGGCAGTCTAACAGACGGGCCGGTACGGCTGATTTCAAGGGGGGCGCGTGCAGTTCGAGTTTGCGGACGTCAGCCTCATGGGCGATCGCGAGGACAACCAGGATCGCGCCGCAGTTGCGGCAGGCGATGGCACGGCGCTGCTTATTGCAATGGATGGCATGGGCGGTCACGCCCACGGTGCGCGCGCTGCGGAGACTGGATGCCGGATCCTGCTGGACATTTTCAACAACCTGCCAAAGCCGCTGTTCGACCCGCTGGGTTTCCTGCACCTGGCGTTGGGCCGTGCGCATGAAGCGATCGTGACAATCGGCGTCAAGCTGCCGATGGACCTGCGCCCGCGCGCCACCTGCGCCGTCTGCCTGGTGCAGCGCGGCGAGGCTTACTGGGCGCATGTCGGCGACAGCCGCGTCTATCACCTGCGCGCCGGCGCGGTAGTCGCACGCACGCGCGACCACAGCCATGTCGAGCAACTGCTGCGCGAGGGCACGATCCGCGAGGAGGAAATCCCCGGCCACCCGATGCGCAACTACGTCGAGTGCTGCCTGGGCGGCGAGCCGTCGCTACCCGAGATGTCCATTTCGAAGCGCCAGCCGCTGACCGACGGGGACGTGCTGCTGGTCTGCACCGACGGTGTCTGGGCCAATCTCCAGGACAGCGAGATCGCCGGATTCTGGCGGCCTGGCAATGGCAACTGCAACGAGTCGATCAAGGCGCTTGCGGACCGCGCGGTGATCGCGTCGGCCCCGCACAGCGACAATGTTTCGGCCGCCGGCCTCCGCTGGCGGCACTGACGGATTTGCGGGAGACGGAAATGCGCGCGAGCGGGCGGGCGGCTGATCAATTGCGAATGGTGCGATTCACGCGCCGCTACACCTCGCATGCGGAGGGCTCGGTGCTCGCCGAATTCGGCGCGACACGCGTGCTCTGCACCGCAAGCATCGAGAACGGCGTGCCGCATTTCCTGCGCAACAGCGGCCGCGGCTGGCTGACCGCGGAGTACGGCATGCTGCCGCGCGCGACCCACACGCGAACCGCGCGCGAAGCGGCGCGCGGCCGGCAGGGCGGGCGCACGCATGAAATCCAGCGCCTAATCGGCCGGTCGCTGCGCGCCTGCGTCGACCTCGAAGCGATCGGCGAGCGCACCATCACGATCGACTGCGACGTGTTGCAGGCTGACGGCGGCACACGCACGGCGGCGATCACGGGTAGTTATGTGGCGCTAGCGGATGCCGTGGATGCGCTGATGAGCCGTGGCCAGCTCGAGCGCAATCCGCTGCACGGCCAGATCGCGGCCGTTTCGGTCGGCATCGTCGGTGGCGAAGCGGTGCTCGATCTCGATTACGCTGAGGATGCCGAAGCGGAAACCGACATGAATGTCGTCATGAATTCCGGTGGCGCTTTCATCGAGGTGCAGGGAACGGCGGAGGGCCACGCGTTCCGGCGCGAGGAACTCGACGTGATGCTGAATCTTGCGGCCAGCGGCATCGGCAGGCTCTGCGTGCTGCAGAACGAGGCGCGGTCCGGCTGAAGCGGGCACAGGCGATGAGACGCGTGGTGCTCGCGACCGGAAATGCCGGCAAGCTCGCCGAGATGCGCGCGATCCTCGCCAGCCGTGACCTCGAGGTCATCCCGCAGAGCGAGTTCGGTATCACGCCGCCTGTGGAGGACGGTGCGACCTTCATTGCGAATGCGCTGATCAAGGCACGTCACGCGGCGGCGCATAGCGGGCTGCCGGCCATCGCGGATGATTCCGGTCTCGAAGTCGATGCGCTGGGCGGCCGCCCCGGCCTGCATTCGGCGCGCTACGCAGGTCCCGCGGCGGCTGCGCGCGACAACAACGAACTGCTTCTCGCCGAGCTTGCGGGAATTCCCGAAAGGCAGCGCGGTGCGCGCTTTCGCTGCGCGATGGTCTTCGTCCGGGATGCCGCCGATCCCCTGCCTGTCATCACGGAAGCTGCGTGGGAAGGCCGCATCGGTCGTGAGCCACGCGGCGCGGGTGGCTTTGGCTTTGATCCACTTTTCATCGTCGAAGGAGACAGCCGCACCGCAGCCGAAATGCCCGCCGAAGAAAAGAATCGCGTGAGTCATCGCGGCCAGGCACTCCTGGCGCTCGCCGCGCGGATGCGCGAATCCGGCTGGTAGCGTTACTCGACCACCTTGATCCAGTTCCCCGGCGTCGGCTCCCCTTTGGGATAGAGGTCATTGAACAGCCGCAGCTGCTGCACCGGGTATTTCTGGATTGCGGAATTCTTTGCGAGCTCCTCGATCGTGTCGCCCTCTGTTGCGCGCACGATGTGCAGGCGATAAGGCTCGGCGAGCCTGAATTCATTGGCGCGCATGCGGCGGAAGGTGTTCGCCGCCGACAGGAAGAACGGATCGCCCGAAGGCGCCACGGTGCCCGAACGGCTCGCGCCTTTGAAGATCCACATCAGGTTGCTGTAGTAGATGATGACGTAGCGGACATTCGTGGACTGGCCGAACGGCGATGGATCGCCGCGCACGACGGCGGTCCAGGCATGCAGGCCATTGATATCGAGACTCTCGGCGCGGTCGAGGCGCCGGTTTGCGAGTCCGCGCAGTGCGAATTCCCGGGGGTCGGTGAGATCTGAAGGCGGGGCCTGGGCGCGGAGTTCCATGAAGTGCTCTTTGTTCGGTCCGATAGCCAGGATCTGCTCCGGTTCATTCACGATCTGCCAGCCCTTCGGAAAGGCCATCGTCAGCTGGTAATCCGCGTGATAGAAGCGGTTTTCGCGCACCATGCCCTGGCGCCGGCTGGAGCCGATCGGCAACCCGCTGATCTCCTTCAGGAATCCATCGGCGTTGGTAATGTCGCCTGTGGCCTTGCTCTCGACGCTGCTGGCTGCCGCGACGGCCTGTTGCAGACGGGTGTCGTTGTCGGGGTGACTCGCAAACACGCCGTGGTAGAGGTGCGGCTCGCGATTCTCGAGGCGGGCGCGCTCGCGCTCAAACAGGTCCTGGTCCTTCAGCGTCGACAGCACGTCGATCATGGCGTCGGGACGGTAACCGGCCTTGGCGATGTTCTCGGCGCCCAGTCTGTCGGCCTCCAGTTCCGCCTCGCGGCCATAGCCACTGATGATCGCGGCGCCAGCCATGTTGGTCAGGTCGGCAAGCTGCGGAATGCCGGTGAATATCGCGGTCGCGGCGCTCGCGAGGCCCGCCATCGTCGATTTCTTTTTCTGCGCCTGGAGGTGGCGCGCGGTGATATGGCCGATCTCGTGGCCCAGCACCGCCGCAAGCTGGGCCTCGTTCTGCATGTAGGGCAGGATGCCGCGCGAAATGTAGACATAGCCGCCCTGCGTTGCGAAGGCGTTGACGTCGTCGGTGTCGACGATCGTGAATTTCCATTCGAGTTCGGGGCGCTCGCTGACCCCTGCTATTTTCTCGCCGACCCGTTGCACGTATTCCTGCAGCTCGAGATCGTCATGGACGCCCATCGCCTGCGTGATCTGGACATGCATCCCCTGCGCGGCCTTGACCTCGCGGCTCGGCTTCTTGGGTTTTTCGCTTTTGGTCTGTTCGGCCTTCGTCTCTTCGGCCTTGGGCTCTTCGGTCTTGGCCGCAACGGCGCTGGTCGCGCCCGCGATGAGCAGCGCGGCAGCGCAAAAGGTCAAGATCTTGCCCGGCAGCTTCGACATGGAATTCTCCCGCTCCAGCTTAGACGCGCCTGGGCAGGGAAAGTTGACCGGCTTGGCCGGCCGGCGGCTTATTTCAGGCCGTACTTCTTGCGGAAGCGATCGACGCGGCCACCGGTATCGAGCAATTTCTGCTTGCCGGTGTAGAAAGGATGGCAGTTCGAGCAGACCTCGATGTCGAGTTTCGTGCCGAGCGTGGAACGCGTCTGGAACGTGTTCCCGCAAGTGCAGGTGACGGTGATTTCCGTGTATTTCGGATGAATGTCCGTCTTCATGACTGCAATCCTGGTGAGGTCCCGCGAAAAGGGCGCGCAGTCTATCAGGACTGTCTTCAGGCCAGAAGACCCCGGTGCGGGTGCCGATGGGGCGATCTAAGTCCCCGAATCTGTGGGGGTTTTCGCTTTATCCACAAATTGTGTGGATAACTCTGTGGATTAGTGGAGCCACAGAGACCACCGAATCGCGGGAACGCGCTTATATGACGTATTGCTTAAATTTTGATCAGGCACTTTTCCCAAGTAAGAACAATAGCTTACCTAGGTGCAGTTAAGGCACATCAGTAACAATGTGTCGAAAGTGCCTCTCCGGCCCGAGCCGGGAGGGCGCTGTGTACAACTCCCTGCTACCCGCCACCCCCTCGCCAGGGGGCAGGAAGGCTGCCTGCAGGTCGTTCAGGAAGCGGAATCCGAGCCCGGTTGGCCTCCAGCGACCGCCGGTTTCGGCCATCAGCGTCCTGGCGGCAAGGTCTGCGAGCCCGGGTTCCAGCGAGTCGGCGCCGAGCCCGGTCGCGCGCTCGAAATCGGCCAGCGTGAAACCCTCATGCAGGCGCAGCGCATTCAGCATGAATTCGAAGGGCAGGTCCGCGACTGGCACGGACCGGCGGGTGTCCCCGTTGTCCATGCCTTCGACCGCGCGGCGCAGGTATTCGCGCGGCATCCGGGGCTTCTCGGTGCGGATGACCTGGCCGTCGACGGTAACCTTGCCGTGTGCGCCGGCACCGATGCCGAGATAGTCCCCATAACGCCAATAATTGAGGTTGTGACGGCATTGCCTGCCGGGCCGTGAGTAGGCCGACACCTCGTACTGCTCGAATCCCACCGCGGCGAGCATCTGCTGGCAGCCCTCCTGCATCTCGAAGGCCTGGTCGTCATCGGGAAGCGGCGGTGGGCGGTAATAGAAGGCGGTGCCCGGCTCGAGCGTCAGCTGATAGTGGGACAGGTGCGCGGGTCCGAGCGCGATCGCCGACGAGAGATCCGCAAGCGCCCCGGCCGTGGTCTGCTCCGGCAGCGCGTACATCAGATCGAGATTGAAGTTTGTGATGGAGGCGGCGCGCAGTTCTGAGACCGCGATGCCGATCTCCTCGGGCCCGTGGATGCGGCCGAGTTGCTTCAGCCGCTCTGCATCGAAGGACTGCGCGCCCAGCGACACGCGATTCACGCCGGCTGCGGCATAGCCCTCGAAGCGGCCGTGCTCGATCGTTCCCGGATTGGCCTCCATCGTGATCTCGACGTCCGCGGCAAAGGACAGGCGGGTCGCGATGCCCTTGAGCAGGGTCTCGATCGCTACCGTGCCGAACAGGGAGGGCGTGCCGCCGCCGAGGAACACGCTCGTGACCGTGCGGTCCGCCGCGAGATCCAGGTCAGCATCGAGATCGGCCAGCAGCGCCTTGACATAGGTCAGTTCGGGAATGCGCCCGGGCGCTGCATGTGAATTAAAATCGCAATATGGGCACTTGCGAACGCACCACGGAAGGTGGACGTAAATGGCGGTCGCCGTGTTCATTCGCACATTCTAGGGGATGCGACGCAGGTATCATTGATTCCCGCGGGGCCGCATGACAGGCTCGAAGAGCCACGACCGGCAGGCGATTGAACGGAGTCGGATGAGCCAGGACAAGTACCAGCTTTCGAACCTGACGACCGGCAAGACCACCGATCTCGAAACGCTGTCGGGCACGGTGGGACCGGATGTCATCAGTATCGCCAGCCTGCTGCGCGATCATGGCGTCTTCACCTTTGACCCCGGATTCCTGGCGACGGCTTCGACCGAAAGCCGGATCACCTTCATCGATGGCGACTTGGGCACGCTGCTGTATCGCGGCTACCCGATCGAGCAGCTCGCGGCACAGAGCAACTTCCTCGAGGTCTCGTACCTGCTGCTGAAGGGCGAGCTGCCGGATGCGGCCGAGCTCGATTCATTCACGCATTCAATCACGCGGCACACGATGCTGAACCAGTCGCTATCGCGGCTGTACGGCGGTTTCCACCACAACGCGCACCCGATGGCGATGGTCGCAGCAATCGTCGCCTCACTCGCGGCTTTCTACCACGACACGACGAATATCAATGACGACCGGCACCGCGAGATTGTCTCGCACCGGATCATCGCCAAGATCCCGACCATTGCGGCCGCTGCCTACAAGCATGCGCTCGGCCAGCCCTTTGTCTATCCGCGCAACGACCTCGACTACTGCAGCAACATGCTGCACATGCTCTTCTCCGTGCCCTGCGAGACCTACACGGTGGATCCGCTGCACGCAAAGGCGCTCGACCTGCTGTTCATCCTGCATGCCGACCACGAGCAGAACGCGAGTACCTCGACGGTGCGGCTCGCCGGCAGCACCGGCTGCAACCCGTATGCCGCGATCTCGGCCGGCGTTTCGGCACTGTGGGGCCCGGCACACGGTGGCGCGAACGAGGCCGTGCTCGACATGCTCGAGAAGATCGGCGATGTCAGCAAGGTGCCGGATTTCCTCACGCGCGTGAAGGACAAGGCCGGCGGCGTGCGGCTGATGGGATTCGGCCACCGCGTCTACAAGAACTTCGACCCGCGCGCGACGATCATCCGCGCGATGTGCCACCAGGTGCTCGCGAAGCTTGGCCAGAGCAACAACCCGCTGTTCGAGCTCGCATTGCGGCTCGAGGAGATCGCGCTGAAGGACGATTACTTCATCAGCCGCAAGCTCTACCCGAACGTGGATTTCTATTCCGGGATCATCTACCGGGCGCTCGGAATCCCGCGCTCGATGTTCACGGTGATGTTCGCAATCGCGCGCTCGGCCGGCTGGGTCGCGCACTGGCAGGAAATGATCGCCGACCCGGAGCTCAAGATTGCACGGCCGCGCCAGCTCTACACAGGCCCGGTGCAGCGCGACTACGTGCCTGTCAAGAAACGCTAGCAGGGAACCTCTGATTGACCCCCACGTGCCCGCGACGGCAATTTCGACCCCGTCCGGCGCCTTGCACCAGGCAGATTCAGGCAGCAACGCGGGCACGTGGGGGTCAATCAGAGGTTCCCGACGGCGGCCAGCAATCCCTCGACTTCGTGCGCCGTCGCCCGGCGCATCGGCCGGCCG
>JAENJD010000077.1 GCA_016844605.1 Steroidobacteraceae bacterium | reverse complement strand
GAGCCGACCGGCATGTTGATCGACAATGCCAGGGCACTCGTCGAAGACCTGGTGCCGTCGCCCACCGAATCCGAGATCAAGCTCGCCCTCGAGACCGGCGCGAATCGCAGCCTTCGGAGCGGCTGGACGCAATTACAATACGCGGGAACCACCGACACGGAGATCCGGCTGCTGTGCGAGCTTTACGCGGAGCGCAAGATCACGCTTCGTCTCTACGCTGCCATCGAAGGGCCGGGACCGGATGCTGAACGTTTTCTTGCACGGGGCCGCAGCGACCAAAGCTGCGATGACCGCCTGGTCGTGCGTGGCATCAAGCTCTACATGGATGGCGCTCTAGGCTCCCGCGGCGCGGCGCTCCTCGCGCCCTACAGCGATTCGCCGGAGAGCATTGGTCTCCTGCGCAATGATCCGGAACAGATCCTGCGAATCGCAACGGCGGCATTGAAGAGCGGAATCCAGGTCGAGACCCACGCAATCGGCGATCGTGGCAATCGACTCGTGCTCGACGCCTACGAAAAGGCGTTGGCGAGCGTACCGTCATCGCAACGACCCGTGGCTGAACCACGCTTTCGCATCGAACACGCTCAGGTGCTCGCACCAGCAGACATCCCGCGCTTCGCGAAGCTCGGCGTGATCGCCTCGATGCAGACCTCGCACGCCATCAGCGACATGTACTTCGCGCCGAGCCGACTCGGACCCGACCGCATCAACGGTGCATACGCCTGGCGCTCGCTGCTGGATGCCGGTGCCATCCTCACGGGTGGCAGTGATGCGCCGGTGGAGCAGGGTGATCCCATCATCGAGTTCTACGCGGCGGTAACGCGCCGCACGCTGGATGGTTTCGCGGGCCCGGATTGGGGGCTGGAGCAGCGCCTTACGCGCGAAGAAGCGCTGCGCCTACTGACCTACTGGCCCGCGTACGCGGCATTCCAGGAAAAGGAGCGCGGTACGATCGAGGAAGGCAAGTTCGCGGACTTCACGGTGCTGTCCGCCGACATCATGCAGGTGCCGGATGCACTGATCCCGAAGGCGCAGGTGGTGTACACGATTATTGGCGGGGAGGTCGTGTACCAGGAAATGGCCGCTCCGGCGCAATAGCCCGGCCGCCGCGTCGGGCATGTGCGGCCGTGCGCTACTTCACATTTGCGTAGATGACCCCGTCGCCGTCGCCAGGAGGCGACGGATGCCAAAGCCCTGCAATGGGTTGCATGCGACCATACGAAGTCGATATGCACGAAAAGCCCTACCGTCTGCCCCTTCTGCTGCTGGTCGCCGCGCCGGTGCTGCTGGCTGCGCACTGGTGGTCGGCACGGCCGACGCTTGATGAAGTCCTGCCGACATCCATTCATGAATACGTCGTCGAACTTGGGTTCGAAGGGTTCGGCGGTGAGGTCCGGCTGGCCACCTATCTGCCTGTCAGTGACGAGCGCCAGACCGTCATTGAGGAACATTTCGAACTGAGGGCGCTTGCGTTTGACGACCAGTTGACTCAGGAGGGTCGCCTCGCTGAATGGACTGGCAGGCCGCCGGAAGGCATGCAGTCGGTGCGTTACACGGCGCAGCTCTCGACGCGAGCGGTGCGCTACGAACTGCCCGCCGGTCTTGGTTTTGGCGGGGCGCTGAACGACACTGCCAGGCGCCAGCTCGAAGAAACCGATGCGATCCCCTATCGGCACCCGGAAATCCGGGAGCTGTGGTCCCGGATCCGCCCGCCGCAATCGACCGACCTGGTGCAGACCCTGCGCGCGATCTTCCAGTACACGCACGAAAAAATAGAGCCCGCGCCATTCACGGGGTACACCGATGCGCTCACGGCCCTGCGGCTTGGTCAGGCCAGCTGCAACGGCAAGAGCCGGCTGTTCGTGGCGCTCGCCAGACTCAATGGCATACCTGCGCGACTCATCGGTGGCGTGATTCTCGAATCTGGCGTCAAGAAGACCTCACACCAGTGGGTCGAGGCCTACGTCGGTGGGCAGTGGGTGCCCTTCGATCCGTTGAATGGCCATTTCGCGGAAATTCCAGCGAACTACCTGCAGCTCTACAGCGGTGACAAGTTCCTGTTCAGCCATGAGCGCGACATCAATTTCGACTACGCCTTCCGGATTCGCACGCTGCTTGCGCCGTCAAGCAGCACAACTGCGCCCGAGGAATCGGATCGCAGCGGCTGGCTGGCCGGTGTATCGCGGTTCATCGCGACGAACAAGCAGATCTCCGGGGTATTCCTGCTCTTCCCACTGGCCGCGTTGATCGTGACTTTCTGCCGCAACGTAACAGGCCTGCGCACATTCGGTGTCTTCCTTCCGATGCTGGTTGCGGCCGGCTGCGTCTACACAGGCTTCCTGCCGGGGATGCTGGGATTCCTGGCAATTCTCGGCGTCGGTGCCGCGGCGCACCGACTCTTCCGTGGCATGCGCGTGCTCATCGTTCCCCGCATCGCCGCCGTAATCACGGTGCTGACAGTCCTGATCCTGACCGGCGGAGTGCTGGTGGGTGAGAGCGCGAGCCACCGCCTCGCGCTGCTGGCCCTGTTTCCGGTCGTGATCCTGAGCTTCGCGGCGGAGCGCCTTCAGGAGATGGCGGAGCAAAGCCGTGCTGTCGAATTGATCAGGGCGATTGCGTGGACGATGTTCGTGACGTTGCTGTGCTATCTGGCGTTCAGCTCGATCCTGCTGCGCGGCATCTTTTTCCAGTTTCCGGAGTTGCTGCTCGTGGTACTCGCGGTGCAACTGGCCGTGGGGCGGTGGACCGGGATCCGGGCCACCGAATACCACCGGTTCCTGCGCCTGTTCCGCGCCGCGGAAGGGAACGATGCGGGGGTGCTCGGACTGAATTCGCGCAACATCAATTTCATCGGTCGTCTCAATGCCGTGCACTGGATGGCGATTGCCAACGACAAACTGGCCACCAAGCGACATCTGGATGACGCTGGAGTGCCGACACCACGCACCCGGCTGGCCGTCGAAACCGAACACGAACTCGATCACCGGCGCACGGCGCTGGATGCGCCCGACGGCTTTGCATTGAAGCCGGCCTCCAGCTCGCAGGGCAAGGGCGTCGTGCTGATCGACCGTGTAGAGGATGGCCGGTTCCACCTTGTGACCGGCGGCACCTGGACCTATGAGCAGTTGCGCGCGCACGTCCGCGACATTACCCGCGGTCTGTATTCGCCCGGCAACGATCCAGACCGGGCATTGTTCGAGGAGCTCATTCGCCCCGACGAGTTTTCACGCGCGATCGCACCGGGCGGCATTCCCGATGTCCGCGTGCTGGTCGTGCGCGGAAGGCCGGTCGCGGCGATGCTGCGCGTGCCGACGAAGCAGTCCGGCGGCAAGTCCAATCTGCATCAGGGCGCGGCGGGATTCGCAGTCGACATGGCGAGTGGCCGGATCGGAAGTGGCATACATGAAAGCCGCGTGATCGATGCGCATCCTGACAGCGGAGAAACCCTCGCGGGACGGGAAATTCCCCATTGGTCGCGGGTGCTGGAGATTTCCGTTGCTGCGCAGCGTGCGGTGCCACTGGGCTATGCCGGCATCGACGTATGTCTGGATGAACGGCGCGGGCCTGTCGTCATCGAAGTCAACGCCCGGCCTGGCATTGAGATCCAGAACGCCTTGCAGAAGGGCCTCGTGCCGGAACTGCAGAAAGCGCTGGTGGAGGCTTGATGAGGGTCCAGTGGCAGGAAAATGGCATCGTGTTGACCGCGGTCGCCATCGTTGCCGCGGCCCTGCTGATTTTGTCCGAGCAACTGGTGGCAAGCCGCACACAAAGCCCGATGGTGATCACGATCGATGCGGGGACAGACGGTGATGACGAAGCTGACGAGCGCACTGCCGCCTCGGCGACGGTACCGCTGTATGGTTCGCTCGCCGAACTCACGGTCCGCGCGCAACAGCTGCAGGCAGAACCGGGACCCAACGTGGATTTGCTGCAGGAACTGGCGCGCCAGGCGCGCGGGTTCCGGGCATTCGGGCTTGCCGAATCACTGTTGGCGCGGTCCCTGGAGCTGGTACCCGGCCGCGTGGATACGCAGTTCATGCGCGCCCGGAACCAGTCGGATCTCGGCCATCCGGAACTCGCGATGCAGATGTATGAAGCAGTGCTGGTGCAGGCGCCCAGTCACCAGAAAGCCACTTATAACCTCGGCGTCCTCGCGCGCCGCGCGGGCGACCTGAAGCGAGCCGAAGCCCAGCTGACCAGGGCAATTGCAATCTCGAGTGGTCGCGTGAAATCGAAGGCATTGAATCAGCTGGGCCTGACCTACGGGGCTGCAGGCCGCTGGGACCTGGCGGCGCAGTCACTGAATGAAGCGGTGAACCTGCGTCCGGACATGGCGCGATTCTGGCTCGATCTCGGTAACGCAGAGCTGAAGCGTGGGCGGCTGAATGAAGCTCAGGTTGCCTTTGACAAGGCATTGGCCCTGAACCGGCGATTTGCCGACGCGCACGTCGCGATGGGTTTGCTGCAGGAACTGCGCGGGAACCAGGCGCGCGCGCTTTCGCACCTGACGCGCGCGGTCAAGCTGGACAGTGACAATACGGAATACCGGAAGGCGCTGGCGCGTAACTACCTTTCGGTTGGCGATGCGTCCAGGGCAAGAGAGGAGTTTGGCTGGCTGTCCCGGAGCGCGGACAACGAAGCGGACCGTGCATATGCGCAGTCCATGCAGGCACTGCTGGATCACAATAGCGATCGCATGCTGTCGGAGCTCAAGCGTGCCAACACACTGCGGCCCGGCGGCTACGACGACGCGGTGGAACAAGCCGCGATCGTGCTGCACGAGAAAAAGCAGTACAAGGAGGCGCGCGCGCTGCTCGACATGCTGCTTGCCCGCCCATCACCGACACCCGAGGTGCAGCTGGCCGCGGCCCGTACCGCGTCCCGTCTCGGGCAATGGGCCGATGCCGAAGATCTGCTGCGTCGCAGCCTGAAATCTCGCCCGGAAAATTCCGAGGCCTGGTTCCAGCTGGGACGCGCACTTTCGGAACGTGGCGACCTGGCCGGCGCGATCGATGCCTACCGCCAAAGCCTTGAGCGAAATCCAGACGCGCGCAATACCCGCCTCAACCTGGCGGTCCTGCACGCGCGCAGCGGCAACGAGCGCGAAGCGCTGAACCTCTATGAGCAACTCCTGAAGGACCACCCGCGCTATACACCCGCGCTCGTCAACCGGGCCCGGCTGCACGGGCGCGCGGGGCGCAATCCCGAGGCGCTGGCGGACCTGGAAATGGCAATGCGTGCCGCGCCGGGAGATCCGGAAATCCGCGCGCGCCTTGCCGAGCTGCTGCTGCGCCAGGGCCAGACCGATCGTGCCCGTGTGCTATTGGCGGATGCCGTGGCCGAATCACCGGCTGATCCCGAGGTGCGCCTGTTGCTGGCTGATACCGAACTGCGTGCCGGACGCCGCGCTGCCGCCTTGAAGGAACTGGGTCGCGCGGCGGCTCTCGCCGGCGACGACCCGCGGATCTGGTCATTGCTGGCGCAGCACTATCGCGATGCCGGCGACATGGCCGCCGCAGCACAGGCGAATTCTCGTGCAACGCGATTGCCCGGAGCACCTGCGCCACCGAAAGCGTCTCCCTAGGTCTTCTGTTTCAGGAGCGAACCGATGAATCACAGATCCACTGCGTTATTGACCGCCGCATTCTCTGCGCTCGGCATGCTTGCGAGCGGCACCGCGTGCGCCGGGCAGGAGCTCGACCTGCGCGCCGGCTTCGGCTATGACTCAAACGCATTCGATCTCAACCAGACGATCGGCGAGCGAGCCGGAACGTATGCTCAACTGGATGCGGCCTTCCTTGCAGAAGGCATAGCGTCGACCGGATGGACCAAGGCGGCTGAAGTTGGCGCCTCGGCGCAGATGTTCGAGTCCGGCATGAGCGATGGCGATGAAGAGAAATACTTCGTGCGCGTGCGCGGCAACTCGAACGAAAAGCGCGATGAGCACGGATGGGAGTGGTCGCTGCAAGCCCAGATGCATGACATGACCTATGTCAGCCGCTTCACCGGAGTGGTGGCCACCGACGGTCTCGGCAACGAAATCAGCGACCGCTTCGACAATCTGAAAGGCGATTTTCAGGCGGCCTGGCATTTTCCGGGCGGCAAGTTTGGGCGGATCTCCGTCGAGGGCACCGCCGCGTACAAGAATTACCTGACGGACTACGAGGAACTCGGACTCCAACGGCTGGACTATGCGGAGTACGGAATCGGGCCTGGATACGACATCGGCGGCCGCGGCCGCAATCTCCGGATCGGCCTCGACTATTCACAGCGGCAGTATCGCGATCGCAGGGTGAGTGATGCAGCCGGCAATCCGGTCGCCGGTACGGATCTCGAATACAAGAGTTACGGAATCGATGCGCGATTCCGGCAAAAGCTCACGCGCAAGAGTGTGCTCGAATTGACCGGCGGTTACGACATGCGCGAAGACAACGGCGTCGGATTTTCGGACCGCACACGCTGGAATGCCGGGATCGAATGGTCTTACCGGCCCGATTCTGACACTCGCCTGGCCGTCGATTTCGAATGGCGCTCCCGCGTGTTCGACCAGCAGGTTGTCGGGGACCCGACCATCAACGATGAGACGCCTGACAAGCGGGGCTACCAGTTCCATGTCCGGTACACGAGGCCATTTCCTGGTCTGAAAACCCGCGGATATAAGCTGCTTGCCGAGGCCTCGTCTGAGTCCTACGACAATTCCAGGGACGTGCGCTATTCGTACGACCGGCAGAATGCATTTGTCGGCATTCGGAAGATCTTCTGAGCGGTCCGCACCGCAGCGGCCGACGGTCAGGCAACCGAGCGCTTGGGCGCGAGCTCCGCAACGCGATAGCGTCCGGTGGCGGTCAGACGATCGTATGACGAATGCCAGCGACGGAGCTCCGCCCGGCGTTCGGTAAATTGCGTGGTGCCGAGTACTTCCAGCGAGCTGGATTTCGCGAACAGGAATCCCTGTCCCGCGACGCAGCCGAGTTCCAGGAGTTCCGCTACCTGGTCTTCCTGCTCGATGCCCTCGGCGATCGTCTCGAGACCCAGCGTTTCGCCGAGCATCACGACGGCGCGGGCGAGCTCGGGGCCATCACCGGATTCGGTCAGGCGGCTGACGAATGAGCGATCGATTTTCAGGATATCGATCGGGAATCGATGCAGGTACGAAAGCGACGAGTAACCGGTCCCGAAGTCGTCGATCGCGAGGCGAATACCCAGGGCCTTCAGCTCGCGGAAGCGCTCGAGATTGGCCTCGGTGTTGTGCATGATCGTGCTCTCGGTCAGCTCGATCACCAGGTTGCCCGGTTCCAGGCCTGAGACCTCCAGGGCATGCCGCACGTCGGCTACGAGATCGGCATGCAGCAGATGGCGACCGGATATGTTGACTGCAACACGCAACCCGCTGCCAGATGCGATCGAGTCCCGCCAGCTGCGAACACTCTTGCAGGCGTCAAGCAGCACCCAGCGGCCGAGTTCGACGATCTGGCCGGATTCCTCGGCGGCCGGAATGAACTGCCCTGGCATCACCAGGCCCTGTACCGGGTGATGCCAGCGCACGAGGGCCTCGACACCGAGCAATTCGCGGGTCTTCAAGTCGATGACTGGCTGGTACTCGAGGAAGAATTCGTTTCGTTCGAGCGCGCGGTCAATGTCCTCTGCAAGGCGCAATCGTTCGCGCAGCTGCTCCTGCATGCGTGGCTGGAACACGACGTATCGGGCCTTGCCTGTCGCCTTGGCGCTGTACATCGCGATGTCGGCGTTTCGCAGCAGCTGTTCCGTGTCGTCGCCATCCAGGGAGAACGCCACGCCGATGCTGGCGGTGACAAAGATATCGTTGCCATCCAGTGGCAGGGGTTCCTTGAAGGCATCGATGATGACACCCGCGATACGCTCGACGTCGGCTGTGTCGACAATTCCTTCCAGCAGTATCGCGAACTCATCACCGCCCAGACGCGCGACGGTGTCCGCCGAGCGCGTGCACATGACGAGGCGCTGCGCGGCGGTCTGCAACAGCCGGTCGCCGGCATCGTGACCGAGGGAGTCATTGACATTCTTGAAGTTGTCGAGATCGAGGAATACGACCGCCACCTGCTGCCGCGCGCGTTGCGCGAGCGCAAGTGAGTGCTGCACGCGATTGCGGAACAGGCTGCGATTGGCCAGCAGGGTCAGCGGATCGTGGAATGCAAGCTGCCGCAGCTGCTCCTCGAGCGCCTTGCGCTCACTGACATCGCGGAAATTGACTGCAAGGCCGCCGACCGCGGGATCGTCGAGCAGGTTGCTGCCGACACACTCGAGCGTATAGCGCCTGGAGCCGCTGCCGACGGTAACCTCGACGGGGCCGACCGCCTTTCCGTAGGTGGCGGCCACTTCGCTCAGGAATGCGGCCAGCCGGTCCCGGTCGCCTTCGGAGCAAAGCTTGAACAGATTGCCGCCGACCAGGACATCCGGATGCATCGAGAAAGTGCGCTCGGCGGATGGCGAAACGAAGCGCAGGCGACCCTGCACGTCCGTGATCATGATGACGTCGGATGAGTTCTTGATCAGTGAGGCATAGCGGGCTTCCACGAGTCCCGCGGCGCGCCGCTCGCGCAGCGAGGCGTCGTCGCGCAGGATGACGCCCTGACGCAGCATCACGAGCAGTGTCAGCACGAATATGATGACGGTCATGATAGTCGTCGGCTTGCCCACCTCGTCGCTCTCGAAGGACACGAGCACGAGGAACGAGACCAGCATCGCGAAGTAGGGCAGGCCCTGAATCACAGCGTTGCCGAACGGGCTCGCTTCGGTCTTCATCGGCGGCGGTCCGCGTAGCTGCTCGCGCGCAGCGGCCACCAGCCAGCCGTAGCACGATATGTAGATTGCGTCGGAGAGCCCGCCGGGCAGGTACGCGCCTGTCACCTTTGACATGGCCCAGACGATGTCGGCGAGGAACATGGTTGAGAAGCCGATCGTCATCAGCATCAACGTCCGGCGCCCAAGCGGGCCGGCGCCTGAATTCAGCAGCAGCACGCCGAAAGCCAGCACCATCAGGCAGTTCAACGCGATGTAGGTCTGGGTCAGGACGTACTTGATGACGTCCGGGTTGGTTTCTGCGGCGGCCGTCGGTCGGATCACGAAGAACCAGAAAAACGCGCCAAATCCCAGCATGAGGATCGTGCTGTCGAGCGCGAGACGGCCCAGGGGCACGCGCACGGCGCCGGCGCGGAGGACGGTGAGGACCGCCAGGAACACCAGTGGATAGAACGCCAGGAAGAATATATCTCCGACCGACGGAAACGGATCGTGGCCGTAGTACCAATAAATCGAGTTGAGCAGATTGCCGGCGCTGTAGTCCGCGAGAGCCGCGGCCATCAACATCCAGGCTCGGCGAGCGGATGGATCCTGGCGCGGCCATAAAGGCAAGGAAGGCGGCGCCTACGCCGGTCGGCGTATCGGAAAACAGCGTGAAGAAATTGAAGGCCGGCCCGGTGCCCACGCCGAGGATAGTCACGACGATCGTGGCAACGGAATAGACGATGAGCCCGATCGTCAGATAGCCGGTCCAGCCGGACGCGAATGGCTCGCGCGGCGCTTCAATCAGGGTTGGTACCGTGCCCGTGGACATCTAGGTGCGTGCCTGTTCCCAAGCGGTGACCCGCCACCATGGCAGGCAGTCGGCCGCGTTATATGTAACCTCAGGCGGTCCCGAGGTAACTGTGACCGAGGTCGGGAAATCGGGCCTATTGGCCAGGATGTGGGCCCGTAATTGGCCAGTTCGTGAGTTT
>JAENJD010000014.1 GCA_016844605.1 Steroidobacteraceae bacterium | reverse complement strand
TCCGGCCTCGTGACCATCGAGGACGTCATCGAGGAGATCGTCGGCGAGATCGCCGATGAATACGACATCGACGAGGACCAGACCATCCGCCGCGAGGGCGATCGGCAGTTCGTCGTGCTGGCGCTGACGCGGATCCAGGAATTCAACGACTATTTCTCGACCCGCTTCAGCGAGGAAGAGTACGACACGATCGGTGGCCTCGTGATGCAGCAGTTCGGTCGCCTGCCACGGCGTGGCGAGTCGGTGACGATGGAAGGCCATGAATTCAAGGTGCTGCGCGCCGACCGCCGCCGCATCGATCAGTTGCGTGTGACCTCGCCCGCGCCGGTGCCGCCGCGCGCCGGCGACACGCGCTCGGCCTGAATGAGGCTCCAGCGCCACGGCCATTGGTTCGCCGCGCTGGCGGGGGCGGCGACGACGCTCGCATTCGCTCCCTACGGACTGTTTCCACTCGCTGTCCTCGGCCCCGCATTCCTGTTTCTGTTGTGGGACGACGCCACGCCACGCCGGGCGGCGAGACTCGGTTTCGCCTGGGGTGCGGGGCTCTTTCTCGCCGGCACCTGGTGGATCTACACGGCGATCCATGATTTTGGCGGCACTCCGGCCTGGCTGGCGACGCTGTTGTTGCTGGTGCCGGTCGCGGTCATGAGCAGCTACTACGCGCTACTCGGCTGGCTCGCGGCGCGGTTCGATCGCCGGCCACGCCTTGCGCACTGCCTGCTATTGCTGCCGGGAGGCTGGACGCTGATGGAATGGTTGCGCGGCTGGCTGCTGTCGGGTTTCCCCTGGCTGCAACTCGGGTATGCGCACAGCGACAGCCCGCTCGCCGCATTTGCGCCGATCGGTGGCGTACACCTGGTCACGCTCGCAAGCGCGGTCACCGCAGGGGCCCTGCTCGTGATCCTGAGGGGCCCCTGGCGGGATCGCGGCATTGCGTTCGCCGTCATCGTCGCGATCTGGGGCGGCTCCTGGGGCCTCGCCGCGCAGCAATGGACGACGCCCGTCGGAGACAAGATAAGCATTGCATTGCTTCAGGGCGCGATCCCGCAGGACGAGAAATGGCAGGCGGAGCATCGCAAGGAAACGCTCGACCTTTATCGCGCGCTCAATCGCGAGGCGCTCGGCCAGCGGCTGATTGTCTGGCCGGAGGCTGCGCTGCCCATGCTGGCGCATGAGGCGGAGGTCTACCTGGCGTCAATCCGCGCGGAAGCGCGCGCCCGAAATTCCGACGTGCTGATCGGGTTGCTTCAATACGATTTTGAAAACGGCGAGATCAGGAATGGCCTTCTTGCGATGAGTGCATCCGGCGACTCGTGGTACTACAAGCGCCGCCTTGTGCCTTTCGGTGAATTCTTTCCGGTGCCGGACTTCGTGCGCCGCTGGATGCGCCTGATGAGCCTTCCCTACTACGACATGACTCCGGGAGCCGAAAACCAGGCGGCATTGGCAGCGGCGGGGCAGAAGCTGGGCGCGACGATCTGCTACGAGGACGCCTATGGCTCCGAGCAGCTGGCCGCACTCGGCGAGGCGACGCTGTTGGTCAATGTCACCAACAACGCCTGGTTCGGCGACTCGGCGGCGCCGCATCAGCAACTGCAGATGGCGCGCTTCCGCGCGCGCGAGGCCGGGCGCAGCCTGATCCGCTCGACCAGCAACGGCATCACGGCCGTGATCTCGCCGGACGGGAAGATCTCGGCCGAGGCGCCGCAATTTGTGCAGGCGGTGCTGAAGTCCAGCGTCCAGCCGATGACCGGGCTCACGCCCTACGCGCAGACCGGCAACTGGCCCGTGCTGCTCGGCTGCCTGCTGATGGCGCTGACATGTATCGGGTATCCTCGTGCCGCATGAATGAGCGCTACGAACCCGCCGACATCGAGACCGCCGTCCAGCGTGAATGGGAGGCCGCAGGCACGTTTGCCGTGCGCGAGGACGCGGCAAAGCCGAAGTATTACTGCCTGTGCATGTTCCCGTATCCGAGCGGCCGGCTGCACATGGGGCATGTCCGCAACTACACGATCGGCGACGTGCTGGCCCGCTACATGCGCATGCGCGGCTTCAATGTCCTGCAGCCGATGGGCTGGGATGCTTTCGGCCTGCCGGCGGAGAATGCCGCAATCGAGAATGACGTGCCGCCGGCTCGCTGGACCCGCGACAACATCGCGTACATGAAAGGGCAGCTGAAGTCGCTCGGTTTCGGCATCGACTGGTCGCGCGAGCTTGCAACCTGCGACGCGGATTACTATCGCTGGAACCAATGGTTGTTCCTTCGCATGCTCGAGCGTGGCATTGCCTACAAGACGACCGGCGTCGTCAACTGGGATCCGGTGGACCAGACCGTGCTCGCAAACGAGCAGGTCATCGACGGACGCGGCTGGCGCACCGGCGCGCCGGTCGAGAAGCGCGAGATTCCGATGTACTACCTGCGCATCACGCAGTACGCGGAAGAGCTGCTCGCGGCGCTCGATCGGCTCAAGGACTGGCCGGAACGCGTGCGGGTCATGCAGGCGAACTGGATCGGGCGCAGCGAGGGCGTCAATGTCGCGTTTCCGTGGCGCATCGACGGCGAAAGCGGCGAGCTCAGGGTCTTCACGACGCGTGCGGACACGATCATGGGTGTCACCTTCGTCGCGGTCGCCGCCGAGCATCCGCTCGCGGCGATGGCGGCTTCGCGCAATGCCAGGGTCCGCGGCTTCGTCGACGAATGCCGCCGCGGCAGCATCATGGAGGCCGACATCGCGACCATGGACAAGCAGGGTGTCGCGACCGGGCTTTTCGTTCGGCATCCGCTGAACGGCGCTGAGGTCGAGGTGTGGGTTGGCAACTATGTGCTGATGGCCTATGGCGAGGGCGCCGTGATGGGCGTGCCGGGCCACGACGAGCGCGATTTTGCCTTTGCGAAGAAATACGGCTTGGCGATAAGGCAGGTCATCGACGTGGACGGTCGGTCCTATTCGACCGATGACTGGCAGCCCTGGTATGCGGATGAGGGGCACTGCGTCAATTCCGGCGCCTATGACGGTCTTGACTATCAGACGGCAACAGACGCGATTGCACGCGACCTCGAGGCACGCGGCCTCGGCCGCAAGCAGGTTGTCTGGCGGCTGCGCGACTGGGGCGTCTCACGCCAGCGCTACTGGGGCTGCCCGATTCCGATCATCCATTGCACGGCCTGCGGCGACGTGCCCGTGCCCGACGACCAATTGCCGGTGCGGCTGCCGGAGGATCTGGTGCCGGACGGTTCCGGCAATCCGCTCGCGAAGACACCATCCTTCTATGAATGCCGCTGCCCGAAATGCGGGATGGCGGCGCGGCGTGAAACCGACACGATGGACACTTTCGTGGACTCGTCATGGTATTTTTTCCGCTATGCGAGCGCCGGCAATGCGCACGCGATGGTGGACGAGCGGGCCGCCTACTGGCTGCCGGTGGACCAGTACATCGGCGGCATCGAGCACGCAATCCTGCACCTGCTTTATTCGCGGTTCTGGACCCGCGTGATGCGCGACTGCGGCCTGACCCGCATCGACGAGCCATTCGAGCGGCTGCTGACCCAGGGGATGGTGCTGAACGAGATCTGGTTCCGGAAGCCTGCCTCGGGCCGGATCGTTTACCACAACCCGGTCGAGGTCGACGCGCGCGCCGATGGCGAGCGAAAGACCGGCGTGCTGAAAGCCGACGGCCAGCCGGTCGAGTACGGCGGCATCGGTACGATGTCGAAGTCGCGCCGCAACGGCGTGGATCCCCAGCAGCTGGTCGATCGCTATGGTGCGGACACTGCGCGGCTCTTCATGATGTTCGCGGCGCCGCCGGAGCACACGCTCGAGTGGTCCGACGAGGGCGTCGAAGGCGCCTTCCGGTTCATGAAGCGGCTCTGGAAGATTGCGCACGCGCATGTGCAAGCGGGTCCCGCAGCTGCGCCCGATGTGGCTTCACTCGATCCCGCACAGCGCGAATTGAGGCGCCAGGTTCACCAGACGCTCGCAAAGGTCGGCGACGACATCGGCAGACGCCGGACATTCAACACCGCGATCGCCGCGGTCATGGAATTGCTGAATTCGCTGGTGCGATTCACCGACAGTTCGCCGCAGGGCAGGGCGGTGATGCAGGAGGCGCTGAATCTCGTCGTATTGATGCTGTCGCCAATCGTGCCGCATGCGGCGCATGCGCTGTGGCGTGCACTGGGTCACGTGACAGCCGTCGTCGACGAAGCCTGGCCGGAACCCGACAGTCGCGCGCTTGCACTGGACACTGTCGAAATCGTCGTGCAAGTCAATGGCAGGCTGCGTGGGCGCGTGCCGGTGCCGGCCGGCGCCGACGAGGCGACGGCACGTGCAGCGGCGCTTGCGGATCCTGGCGTCGCGCGTTTTGTCGCCGGCCAGCCGGTGCGCAAGCTAGTCTACGTCCCCGGCAAGCTCGTCAACGTGGTGATCTGATGCGCCAGTCGCTTCTATATCTCGCTGTCGGCTGGATGACACTGATGTCGGGCTGCGGCTTCCATTTGCGCGGCCAGGCATCGCTTCCAGCCGCGCTCGCGACGCCCTACCTCGAAGCCAGCGACCATTACACGCCGCTCCATGCGGCACTTGAGGCACGACTGCGCGCTGCCGGTGCGAAACTCGCGACCGACCCGGCGACCGCGAGCGCGGTGATCCACCTGCACAAGGACGAGACCGGTCGCGAGCTGCTGTCGGTCTCGGCGCGCAACACGCCGGGCGAGTTCGAGGTCTACTACACGGTGGAATACTCGGTCAGCGCCGGCGGCAGCGACCTGCTCGCGCACCAGCGCGTGACGCTGACCCGCGACTTCAGCTACGACGAGACGGCCGTGCTCGCCAAGGAACATGAAGAGCAGTCGTTGCGGGCGGCGCTTGCCGACGAGTTGGCCGGCCTGATGCTGCGACGGCTGGCGGCGCTATGAATCTCTCGGTATTCGATGTCTTCAAGGTCGGTGTCGGACCTTCATCTTCGCACACGATGGGGCCGATGCTGGCCGCGCGGATGTTCGTGCTGGACCTGGCCGCGCGCGACCTGCTTGGCCGCACGACCGAGGTTTTTGCGCAGCTCTATGGTTCGCTGGCACTGACAGGTCTCGGGCACTGCACTGATCGCGCCGTGTTGCTGGGCCTCGAGGGAAATGACCCCGCCGGTTTCGATCCGGCGATCATGCAGCCTACGCTCGCGCGCATCCGCGGCAGCGGTCGGCTGCGGCTGCTGGGGCACCATGAGATCGCGTTCGACGAGCCGATGAACCTCCTGTTCCTGCGCGACCAGATGCTGCCGGGCCATTCGAACGGCATGCGTTTCACTGCCCGCGATGCCGAAGGCCGCACGCTGCTCGGCGAAGAGATGTATTCGATCGGCGGCGGTGCGGTGCTGCGTGCCGGCGATGAGATGGGCGGTCCGCCGGCGGACGCGCCTGCATTGCCACTGCCATTCGCCAACGCCGATGAGCTGCTGGTGCGCTGCCGCGAAGCGGGTCTCACGATCGATGGATTGATGCTCGAGAACGAACGCGCATTGCGCAAGCCGGCCGAGATTGAGGCGGGACTCACGCGGATCTGGAGCGTCATGCAGGCCTGCGTGCAGCGCGGATTCGCGGCCGAGGGCATCCTGCCCGGCGTCCTGAAAGTGTCGCGGCGCGCGCCGCGCCTGCAGCGCATGCTGCTGGCCGAGGCGCCCGGCGGGCTGGTGGATGCGATGGAATGGGTCAATGCCTGGGCGCTTGCCGTCAACGAGGAGAACGCGGCTGGCGGCCAGGTCGTCACCGCGCCGACCAACGGCGCGGCCGGCATCATGCCAGCGGTGCTGCATTACTACGCGAAGCTGTGCAAGGGCAGCGACGAAGCAGGGGTGCGCCGCTTCCTGCTGGCGGCCGGTGCGATCGGCCTGCTGTACAAGCGCAATGCGTCGATTTCAGGCGCCGAAATGGGCTGCCAGGGCGAAGTCGGCGTCGCCTGCTCGATGGCGGCCGGTGGACTCATCGCGGCGCTCGGTGGCTCGAACGAGCAGGTCGAGAACGCCGCCGAAATCGGCATGGAGCACAACCTCGGCCTGACCTGCGATCCGATCGCGGGTCTTGTGCAGATTCCCTGCATCGAGAGGAACGCGATGGGCGCCGTCAAGGCCATCAATGCCGCGCGCCTGGCATTACGCGGCGATGGCTCGCACAAGGTCTCGCTGGATCAAGTCATCGCGACCATGCGCCAGACCGGCCGCGATATGTCATCGATCTACAAGGAGACGTCGCAGGGCGGGCTCGCGGTCAACGTGCCCGAGTGCTGATCAGCCTGCGAAGCGATCCGTTGCGCGCACCAGTTCGTCGGTGATGCCGGTCTCGAAGGCAGAATGCCCGGCGTCGACGACGACGCGGAAATCCGCCTCGGGCCAGGCGCGATGCAGGTCCCAGGCCGTCATCAGCGGGCAGACGACGTCATAACGGCCCTGGACGATCACGGCCGGGATATGGCAGATCCGGCCGATGTCGTCCAGCAGCTGATTCTCTCCGCGCAGGAAGCCGCCATTGACGAAGTAGTGGCACTCGATGCGCGCGACCGCAAGTGCGAAATCGTCCTCACCCCACTTGCGGACATTGTCGTCATCGGTCAGCAGGAAGCTGGTCGACCCTTCCCAGACCGCCCACGCGCGCGCGGCGGCGATGGCGGCAGCGCGGTCCGTTCCGGTCAGGCGTCGGTGAAATGCATGCATCAGGTCGCCGCGCTCTGCTTCGGGGATGGGTGAGACGTACGCCTCCCAGCGATCCGGAAACAGTGCGCTGGCACCCTGCTGGTAGAACCAGTCGAGCTCGCTCTTGCGCAGCAGGAAAATCCCGCGCAATACGAGCTCCGAGACGCGCGCGGAGTGCGCCTCTGCATATGCAAGCGCGAGCGTCGAGCCCCAGGATCCGCCGAACACCTGCCAGCGTAGGACGCCGAGGTGCTCACGCAGGCGCTCCATATCGGCGACCAGGTCCCAGGTCGTATTGTTCTCGAGACTCGCATGCGGCCGGCTGCGGCCGCAGCCGCGCTGGTCGAAGAGGATGATGCGATAGCGTGCGGGATCGAAGAACCGGCGTGCGCGTGTGTCGCAGCCGGCGCCCGGGCCGCCATGCAGGAAGACCGCCGGCTTGCCCGCAGGATTGCCGCATTCCTCCCAGTAGATCTCGTGGCCGTGGCCGACGGCCAGATGCCCGTGGCGGCGTGGTTCGACGGGCGGATAGAGTCCACGTCTCGTGCCGTTGTCGTTCAGAACTTGTACTCCTCAGAAGCCGTGCCGGCGAGCGTGTAGGCGGCGGCGCCCAGGCGCGTCGTGCGGGTCTTGGCCGACAACTTACCGGTGATCCAGTATGCCGAATACATCGAATCGAGCTTGATGCCCTGTTTCATGCGCACGTAGAGCATCTGGTTCGGCGGCGGTGGCGGCACGTGAATGCACGCGCCGAAATACGGCACCAGGAAAAATTCGGTGACATTGCCCTCTTCATCCAGTTCGAGCGGCACGACGAAACCCGGGATCCTGATCTCCTGGCCCTCGAGGTCCATGTTGACGCTGAAGTCGAGCGGCTGCCGGGCCGCCAGGCCGCCTGACTCGCCGGTCAGGTAATCGTGTACCGGCGGCGGTGGCGCCGGGTCGAAGGTGGCGCGCCGATCGGCCGGCATCAGCTCGATCCAGTCGATCTGCAGTGCCGCGGCAAAGGCCGGGAGTGCGAGTCCGCACGCGAGCAGGATCGTGATGACGAGTCGAATGAGGGATTGCTTCATGTGCGAATGGTCAGTCCGTCGGCGAGGGAGTTGCGATAGGCGAGCCAGGCAGGCACGAGACCCGCCAAGACCGCAGCGCTAACCACCGCTCCCGCCAGCAGCAGATCGTAAACGCCAGGGCCGCCCATTTCCATGAACAGGCCGAAACGGCTCGCCAGCAGCTGCGCCGTTGACGCGAGCGCCGCATGGGCGGCCGTGATGCCGAGCACCACGCCTGCCAGCGCCAGAAGGCTGGCCTCGAGCATGAGGAGCGTGAATACATGCATGGGCCGCGCGCCGACCGAACGCAGGATCGCCATCTCGCGGCGCCGCTCGCGCAGGCTCGTCAGGATCGCGGTCAGCATGCCGATCAGACCGGCCAGCACGACGAATGTTGCGACCAGGAACAATGCGCGATCGGCGACATTGACGATCTGCCAGAGCTGCTGTAGCGCCACGCCGGGAATGACTGCGGTGAGCGGCTCGGCACGGTACTCATTCAGCGCGCGCTGCATCTGCAGCAGGCTGTCCTTCGTACGCATGCCGACCAGAAATGCCGTAATGCCGGCGAGTGCCGGCCGCGCGGCTTCTTCAGCCGCCGCGCCTTCAGGGTCATCGATGTCGTGAGGGTGCCGTGGCTCAGCCGCGATGGCGCGGGTGCCGCCCTGCCAGTCCTCGTGGATCCCGGCGATGGCATCCAGGCTGACGTGCACGGTCCGGTCCACCGGCGTGCCGGTTGGCCCAAGGATTCCGGCGATCCGGAATGGATGATCGCCGTGCTCGGCGAAGCTGACCTCGCCGATGCCGTGGGCAATCATGATTTCGTCACCGATCCTGTAACCCAGCTGGCGCGCGACTTCGGCCCCGACGACTGCGTCGTGCGCGTCTTCAAAGGCCTTGCCGGCAGCAAGAGCGAGCGCCTGCCGGTTGCCATAGCGGTAATGCCGGAAGTAATCGCCATTCGTGCCCATGACGCGGTAGCCGCGGTGCGAGTCGCCGAGCGAGATCGGGATTGTCCAGGCGACGTCCGGATGGCGCGAAACCAGTTCGAAGCTCTGCCAGGAGACATTCGTGGTGGCGTCGCCGATGCGGAACACCGAATAAAGCAGCAGGTTGACCGGGCCGCTGCGTGCACCCACGATCAGGTCGGTGCCGGAGATCGTGCGCGCGAAGCTCTCGCGCGCGCCATTGCGAACGGTCTCGACGCCGACCAGCAGCATCACGCTGATCGCGATGGCAAACACGGTGAGTGCCGCGCTGCCGCGCCGGTTCCAAAGGCTCCGTGCCGCCAGGCCGATGAGCGGCTTCACGACTGCTCCAGCTGCGGTCGGGCGCGATTGATATCGCCGATGGACAACTGGCGGTCAAACAGCCCACCGAGTGCCGTGTCATGACTGACGAACAGGAGCGTGGCGCCCGTCGCACTGCATTCCGACATTAGCAGACGGATAAAACCATCACGAGCATCGCTGTCGAGCGACGATGTCGGTTCGTCCGCGATGACGAGTTCGGGGCGCCCGAGCAGCGCGCGCGCGACCGCGACCCGCTGCTGCTGCCCGATGGAGAGTTCGGTGACGAGCCGGGCCGGCGATCCTTTCGTGACGATCCCCAGTTCATCGAGCAGGCGTCTCGCTTCTGTCGCGGGATCCGGTTGCGCCCGTCCACGGCGCACAGCCGAAAAACGCGCCGGCAGCAGCACATTGTCCATGACCGACAGATAGGGCAGCAGGTTGAACATCTGGAACACGAGCCCGATGTGGGCCGCGCGGAATTCGTCGCGACGCCCGCCCGTCAGCAGACCGAGATCCTCGCCCAGCACGCGGACCCGCCCGCGACCCGCCTTGAGCACGCCACTGACGATACCGAGCAGCGTGCTCTTGCCGCTGCCGCTGGGGCCGCGCAGGAAGACGCGTTCGCCACGGCGGACTTCGAAGCGCGGGATGTCGAGCACGGGCAAGCCGTCGTTCCAGGCAAAGGCCAGCCCCTCGATGTCGATTGCGAGTTCGGTCATCGGTGCGCCTGGAGACCGCGGAATGCCCTCATTGTATACTTTGCGTCAACCATCGATCTGCGATGTAGACAATGCGATGCAGCCCCGACGGAGGTGCAATGCCGGCCCGATTCTCAATATTTTCGCTGGTGAAAGTCCTGTTCCGGCCAAAAGCCGCATTCGAGACGCTGGCGGCCCAGGAGCCGCCAGCGACGCGGGTTTTCTTTGGCTTCGCGCTCTGGATCGGCCTGTTGCCGCCGCTCTTTGCCTACATCGGCACGATGAATTTCGGCTGGCGGCTGGGCGTCGAACCGGTGTTCCTGCCGCAGCGCACGGTGTTTGCCATCAGCGCGGCCTATTTCGTCGCCCTGCTGCTTGGCTTTCTCAGCAGCGCGGTGATCGCGCGCTGGATGGCCGTCACCTACGACGCCAGCCAGTCGCTCGGCCGCTGCTTCGCGCTGATGGCGGTCGTCGGCGCGCCGCTTGCGATCGGCAGCGTGATTCACCTTTACCCGCACGCATTCATCAATCTCCTCGTGCTGGTGCCGACGCTGATCTGGAGCATGTACCTGCTGTATCGCGGCCTGCCGGTCGTGCTTCACACGGGACCCAATCGCGGCATGCTGATGGCTTCCGCATTGATTGCCTACCTGCTGGTCGCGGCAGTCAGCCTGCTTGGCGTCACCGTCGCATTGTGGGGCAGCGGACTCGGTCCGCTGATCGGCAACTGAAGCCATGAACTACGAAGATCGCATCGTCACGGCATTCACTGCCTGCTCCGTGTTCTGGGCGGTGCTCGGCATGCTGGCCGGCGTGTACGTGGCGGCCGAACTCGTGTGGCCGACCATCGACTTCGGCCTGCCCGGACTGTCGTTCGGGCGCCTGCGCACGCTGCACACGACATTGGTGCTGTTCGGGTTCGGGGTCTCCGGGCTCGTCGCCACCGGGCTTTACAGCGTGCAACGGACATCGCATGTCCGCCTTTTTGCGCCGGGTCTCGCATGGTTCGTGCTCTATGCCTGGCAACTCACCATCGTGCTCGGCGGCGCCTCCATCCTGGCGGGCTGGAATGCCGGCAAGGAATATGCAGAGCTCGAATGGCCCTTCGACCTCGCGATTGCGGTCGCCTGGGTCTCCTTCGGCGTCGTTTTCTTCGGCACGATTGCGCGCCGCAAGATGGAAGCGATCTACATCTCGAACTGGTTCTACGGCGCATTGATCATCGTCGTGGCGATGCTGCACATCGTCAACAGCCTCGCGTTGCCCGCGACGTTCGGAAAGTCGTACTCGCTGTTCGCCGGCGCGCAGGACGCGGTGGTGCAATGGTGGTACGGCCACAATGCGGTCGGTTTCCTGCTGACCGGCGGATTCCTCGGTATGCTCTATTACTTCCTGCCGAAGCAGGCCGAGCAGCCGATCTGGAGTTACCGGCTCTCGATCGTCGCGTTCTGGGCCTTCGTCTACACTTATATCTGGGCAGGTCCGCATCACTTGCACTACCACTCGATTCCGGAATGGGTGCAATCGCTGGGCATGGCCATGAGCCTGATCCTGCTGGCGCCGTCCTGGGCGACCATGGTCAACGGCATCATGACAGTCAGTGCCGCGGCGAAGAAGCTGCGCAGCGATCCCGCACTCAAGTTCATCGTGCTGTCGCTGGCTTTCTACGGCCTTGCGACCTTCGAGGGCCCGATGCTGGCCATCAAGAGTGTCAATGTGTTCAGCCATTTCACCGAATGGACCATCGGCCATGTCCATTCGGGCGCGCTGGGCTGGAATGCCCTGATCACATTCGGCACCTTCTATTTCCTCGTGCCGCGCCTCGCCGGGGCGCCGCTCTACAGTGCGCGTCTCGCGAATATCCACTTCTGGCTCGCGCTCGCCGGCGTAATGCTCTATGTGCTTTCGATGTGGGGCGCCGGCGTGTCTCAGGGCGTGCTGTGGCTTTCGCTCGACAAGCTGGGTGAAGTCCGCTTCAGCTTCAATGACGTGATGGCTGCGATGAAACCCTACTACCTGCTGCGGTTCATCGGGGGCCTGTTGTTCCTGGCCGGTGCAGTGTTGATGGCCGTCAACCTTGCGCGCACTTTCTCCGGCCGCCGCACCGTCGTGGTCGCGCCGCCGCCGGCCCATGCGGCGAAGGGGCTCACATGAACTTCCTGTCGCTGCACAGGAAAATCGAGCGCCATTCCGGCCTGCTGATCTTCGGCATCCTGGTCGTGTCGTCGATCGGCGGCCTGGTGCAGGTGCTGCCGATCGTGCTCGACGATTCGCACAGCGCGCCGGCTGCCGGTCTTGCGGTCTATTCGCCGCTCGAACTCGAGGGACGCGACATCTACATCCGTGAATCCTGCAGCACCTGCCACACGCAGCAGGTGCGCCCGCTGCTGGCCGAGGTCAAGCGCTATGGGCCTTATTCGCGGGCCGGCGAATTCGCCTATGACAGGCCATTCCTGTGGGGATCCAAGCGCACGGGCCCCGATCTCGCGCGCGTCGGCGGCAATTACAGCGACGCCTGGCATCACGTGCACCTGCTGGATCCGCGCGCCGTGGTGCCGGCCTCGATCATGCCGGCCTACCCCTGGCTGGCGCAACGCGATGCGGATCAAGGCCGTACGATCGCGGCGCGCATGCGCACATTGCGAATGCTCGGGCATCCGTATTCCGACGCGGACATCGCGGCTGCACCGGCAGCGCTTGAGGGCGAGACCGAGCTCGATGCCGTGACCGCATACCTGCAATCGCTCGGCCGAAGCATGCAAGGGACGCCTCAGCCATGACACTGTTGATTTTCTTCGGCGACATGCTGGTGATGGCATTCATGATCGCGGTGGTCGTCTGGCTCTCGCTGCGCGCGACCCGCAAACAGCTCGACGCGGCTTCACGGATACCGCTGGAAGACGAGGACCCGCATGGCTGACATGCCCTCGGAATTCTGGGCCGGCTGGATCGTCGTAATAACGGTCACGAGCTTCATTGCGCTCATCTGGTTCGTTCGCGACCTCTATCGGGCGGGCGACCAGGACACCGGCAGGGAAGACGAAGTCTGGGATGAAACCCTGCGCGAAGGCGCGCGGCCCGCGCCGGTGTGGTGGTTCTGGTTCATCCTCGCGCTGATGACGGTGTCGGTGGTCTACGTGATTCTTTACCCGGGGCTCGGCTCGTACCAGGGCGTGTTGCGCTGGTCCCAGGGCGGCAGGATCGCCGAGCGGTTTGTGGATTACGACGCGCAGTTCGGCGCAGAACGGCGACGGCTACAGGCATTGCCGCTGGCGCAACTCGAGGGCGATAGTGACGCGATGCAATCAGCCTGGCGCGTGTTCAACAACAACTGCACTTCCTGCCATGGCCGCGACGCGGCAGGACAGGCCCGTCTGTTTCCGGACCTGACGGACGATTCCTGGCAATGGGGCCGCGACGAGACGCAGATCCTGGAGACGATTCGTTCCGGTCGTCAGGCTGCGATGCCGGCATGGGAACCCGTGATCGGCGCGCAGGGCGTCGAACAGGTCGCCGACTACGTGCTGGGACTTTCGGCCGGCGATTCCGGATCGCCGGCAAATGCGGAGGGCAGCGCTCTCTTCCTGCAGTTCTGTTCCGCCTGTCACGGGCCGAAGGGCTCGGGCCAGCCGTTGCTCGGCGCCCCGGCCCTTGACGACGAAGCCTGGCTTTATGGCGGCGATCGCGCCCAGGTCATCCGGTCGATTTCCCAGGGACGCAATGGCGTGATGCCCGCATTCGGTTCACGGCTGGACGACGCGCAGATCCGGCTGCTCACGGCCTGGCTTTCGGCCGGTGCCCGGATTCCGGACGAACGCTAGAAGCTGACGGCGAACCCGGCCAGCACTTCTCCCTGGAAGATGGTGGATCCGCTCGCGATGATGCGGCAGAAACCGCTGCCGTTGTCCGAGCGGCAGAAGATCGACGTGTCGGAGTCCACCGGCGTCAGGTAGCCACGCGTCTCGAGCCGGAATGCCGCGTGCTCGGACACGGGCATTGCGATTCCAAGGCCCAGCGAGCCCGAGAATCTGGTCAGGTCGGACGCGCCGACGCCTGTCGGTGAAAACCGCGTTGCGCCGAGCCCCAATGCGAGATAGCCCCGGGCTTTCTTGAAATCACCGATCGGCACGGTGCCGCCGAAATGCAGGTACTCGATATCGACGTCATGATTGGCAAGGCCATCGTCGACGCTGGAAGCCTGGCGGGCATACCAGAGCTGGAGGTAGCGATCCTCACCCTTGCCGTAGCGAAACTCGAGCGCAAGCGCCAGGCTCGCGCCCTCGTCGAGATCGTGGTTGTCGCCACTGACCGAATCCTCGAGGCTGCCGCCGACGCGATAACCCGCATACGCGGCAAGTTGCACGAGTGGTTGTTGGTCGGCATGGGCGAGGGATGCCGCCATCAGGGCTGCAATCGCGACCAGGATCTTCAGGGTCATGCGGTCCTCACTTTACCGTAGGAATCAATGGGATGCTTCGGTAATCGATGGCGAATGACTGCGCTGACGCCGGATGAAATCAACGACGTGGTCGCCTTCCTGACGACGCGCGACAATCGATACCGGCCCTGATTGCGGGCCGGCTATTGCCGCCGGCATCGCACGCACCGACAATCAGGCTGATGCGTATTTCCACCGACCAGCTTGCCCGCTCGCTTGAAAAAAAGCTGGCGCCCGCGTGGCTGATTACCGGCGATGAGCCGCTGCTGGTCGGCGAGGCGGCGGATTCAATCCGCGCGCGCGCGCGCGCAGAAGGATATGCTGGCAGGGACCTCTTTTTTGTCGAGCGCAGCTTCGACTGGTCCGAGCTGCTCGCCTCGAGCCAGTCGCTGTCGCTGTTTGCCGAGCGGCGAATCATCGAGCTCAAGATGCCGAGTCCGCGTCCGGGCAAGGATGGCGGCGCGGTGCTTGCACAGCTGGTCTCCGATCCCGCGCCGGACACACTGCTCCTGGTCGTGACCGGGCGTCCGGAGCGCGACACCTGGAGCACGGCCTGGTTCAAGGCCTTTGAGAAGAATGGCGTAGTCGTCCAATCCTGGCCCGTTGAAATCGGCCAGCTGCCGCAGTGGATCATCGCCCGTGCCGGCCGGCATGGCCTTGCGATCAAACCGGACGGCGCGCAGCTTCTTGCGGAACGGGTCGAGGGCAACCTGCTGGCAGCGCACCAGGAAATCGAGAAGCTCGCATTGCTGCATGCAGGCGGCACGGTCAGCGTTGATGACGTACTCGCCGCGGTCGCAAACAGCGCGCGCTATGACGTCTACCAGTTGGGCGAAGCCGCGCTCGACGGTGATGCAGGGAGGAGCCTGCGCATCCTCGATGGCCTGCGCGCCGAGGGCGCGGAGCCCGCGTTCGTGCTGTGGACGCTATGCCGCGAGCTGCGCGCGCTCGCCGAAGCGCGCGGCAATCCGGGCGCGGGCGCCGGCTACGGCCGCCAGGCCGAGCGTCGCGCGGCGCTTCTTACGCGAGCGTTGCGTCGCACTGCGGGCCAGCCGCTTGCGCCGCACTTCATCGCCGCAGGACGCATCGATCGCCAGATCAAGGGGCTTGGCAAGGGCGATCCATGGACCGGACTGACGGGTCTGGTCGCGGCGTTCTCGGGTGTCGCGCTCCCCGAAGCACCGGCCGCCTGAGCCGCAATGCGGCCATTCGGTGTTTTCGGCGGGATGTTCGATCCGATTCATTACGGGCATCTGCGAACCGCGCACGAGCTCTTCGAACTGCTGGATCTCGAAGCGATCGCATTCCTGCCGGCCGGCGATCCGCCGCATCGCGCACGGCCGCTGGCTGACGCCGCGACCCGGCTCGCGATGGTCCGTGCGGCGGTCGAGGGCGATGCGCGATTTCTGGTGGATGATCGCGAACTGCGCCGCTCCGGGCCGTCATACACCGTGCTGACACTCGAGGAATTGCGCGCCGAGCGTGGCGCGCAGCCGATCGCCTTGATCATGGGCATGGACGCCTTTGCGGGCCTCAACGGCTGGCATCGCGCGCAGGAACTGATCGGGCTCGCGCACATGGTGGTCGCGGTGCGGCCGGGATCGCAGCCGCCACACACCGGCCTGGCGGCTGCGCTGCTGCGCGAGCGGCGCTGCGATGATCCGCGCCGCCTGTCAGCGGCCCCGGCGGGGCTGGTTTTCGTCAATACGGGCACCCAGCTGGACGTGTCTTCGAGCGCGGTGCGGGATGTCGTCGCCGCAGGTCGCGATCCGCGCTACTTGATGCCCGAGGCTGTGCGTAGGATCATCGTCGCCAGGGGCAGCTACGCCCGGCCAGGTGAAACAGGGGAATGACCGAAAAGAGAACGAAGACAAAACGCCGCACTTCCGTGACCACACCGAAGAAGACCAGGAAGCAACCTGGCGCGCTGACTGAAATCGCCATCGCCGCACTCGAGGACATGAAGGCGATCAACGTCAAGGTCCTCGACGTCCGCAAGCTGACCGATGTCGCCGACACCATGATCGTCGCAACGGGTACTTCCGATCGCCACGTCAAGTCAATCGCCGGCCGACTGGTTGAACGCTGCCGGCAGGCTGGCCACCGGCCCTACGGTATCGAGGGCGAGCGCGAGGGTGAATGGGTGCTGGTCGATCTCCAGGACCTGATCGTGCACGTGATGCTGCCGCGAATCCGTGAGTTTTACGGGCTCGAGAAGCTGTGGGACCTGCGTCCCACGCTGCGCGCGCCGCGTCTCGCCTGAGCCGCCGATGCGCGTCCGGCTGATCGCGGCCGGCACCCGGCTTCCCGGCTGGGTCAATGAGGGATATACCGAGTACGCGAAGCGCCTCGCCGGATTCCGGGTCGAACTGGTCGAGATCCCCCCGCGGCGCAACATGCTCAAAAGCATCAGTCCTCGTGATTACGTCGTGGCACTCGAAGTGACGGGCCGCGCCATGACCACAGCCGAACTCGCGCGCTGGCTCGAGGCCCGCCTCGCGGGCGGTCGCGACCTGGCATTCGTGATCGGAGGTCCCGATGGTCACGCTCCTGAATTGCTGGAGCGCGCCGACTTCCACTGGTCGCTGTCGCCGCTGACCTGGCCGCACGGCCTTGCCCGAGTGATGGTTGTCGAGCAGCTTTACCGCGCCCAGAGCATCCTGAGAGGGCATCCCTACCATCGCGGCTGAGCCGGCCAATCCCGCTTGTGGCGGCGCTCCCCCGGCCCGGCCGGCGAGCGGGTATGCTGATGAATTTTCCGGCCCTCTCAATGCCTTACGATCGCATCCGACTCGCTTCAGCATCGCCGCGACGGAGTCAGCTGCTCCGCCAGATTGGCGTTGCGCACGAGGTCCGTCCGGTGGATCTCGATGAATCGCGGCGCGCCGGCGAGTCGCCGCGGGACTACGTGCTGCGCGTGGCGCGCGAGAAGGCGTCGGCGGGAGCCGCCATGGGCGGCGACCTGCCGGTGCTGGCAGCGGACACGACCGTTGCGATCGGCGAGGAAATCTTCGGCAAGCCGCGGGATGAAAATGATGGAGTCCGCATTCTGGCTGCGTTGTCCGGCAGGAGCCACGGCGTGCTGACCGCAGTGGCGCTCGCGAAGGATGGGCGCATTGAGACGGTGATCAGCGAGACGCGCGTGACATTCCGCGCGCTCAGCGAAGCCGAATGCCGGAATTACTGGGCGAGCGGCGAACCGGTGGACAAGGCCGGGGCGTACGCAATACAGGGCCTTGGCGCGGTATTCATCGCCCGGCTTGAGGGCAGCTACTCGGGCGTGATGGGTCTGCCCTTGTGCGAGACGGCGGCGCTCCTCGATTCCGCCGGTGTCCGCCGCTGGCATGCCGGCGCATGAGCGTCGAAATACTGGTCAATGTGACGCCGCGGGAAAGCCGCGCTGCCGTGGTCGAGCAGGGCGTCGTCCAGGAGCTTTACATCGAGCGCGCCAATCGGCGCGGCCTGGCCGGTAACATCTACAAGGGTCGTGCGTCACGCGTGCTGCCGGGCATGCAGGCGGCATTCATCGAAATCGGGCTCGATCGCGCGGCATTCCTGCATGCGTCGGACATCCTGCCGGCGCCGGGCCTCGAAAAGGGAAGCGATGCGCAAGCCTTCGAAAATGTCCGCGATCTCGTCAACGAAGGCGACACCATCCTCGTTCAGGTGCTGAAAGATCCGCTCGGTACCAAGGGCGCGCGGCTGACGACCTATGTGACGCTGCCCTCGCGATTCCTCGTGTTCATGCCGCAGGGCCGGGGCGTCGGCGTGTCGGCGCGGATCGAAGACGAGGCCGAGCGCCTGCGATTGCGCGAAGCAGTGCAGGAATTCGGCGGCGATCGCGGCGGCTGGATCGTGCGGACCGTGGCCGAGGGGGCACAGATCGAGGCGCTGCACGCTGACATGATGTTCCTCGAACGCCTCTGGCACGTGATCCGGGAGCGCGGTGATCGCTCAGGCGCGGAGGAAATGGTCCACGAGGATCTCGCCCTGCCATTGCGCGTTCTGCGCGACCTGCTGGGTGAGCAGGTCGACCGCGTGCTCGTCGACACGCCGGCAGCGCATGCGCAGATGACCGGTTTCGCAAGGACCTTCATGCCAGCGCTCGCCGGGCGCATCGAGACTTACGACGGCAAGCGTCCGATCTTTGACCTGTACGGCGTGGATGACGAAATCGAGCGCGCCCTCGATCGCAAAGTGCCCCTGAAATCGGGCGGCTACCTGATGTTCGACCAGACCGAGGCGCTGACAACCGTCGATGTCAATACCGGGGCCTTTGTCGGCCACCGGAATCTCGAGGATACGATCTATCGCACAAATCTCGAAGCGGCCGTTGCCCTTGCGCGCCAGCTCAGGCTGCGCAATCTGGGAGGCGTCATCATCGTGGACTTCATCGACATGCAGGACCTCGAGCACCGCCGCTTGTTGTTGAATTCGCTGGAGCAGGCACTGGCGGGGGATCATGTCCGGACCCACCTGTCGGCCGTTTCGGCACTGGGCCTCGTCGAGATGACCCGCAAGCGCACGCGCGAGAGCCTGGAACATCAGCTATGCAGGCCTTGTCCAAACTGCGATTCCCGCGGGTTTGTGAAGACGGCCGAGACGGTCGCCTACCAGGCCTTCCGCGAGGTGTTGCGCCAGGCCCGGCAGTTCGATTTCAAGGAATTGCTGGTGCTGGCGCATCAGGATGTCATCGAGCTGTTGCTCGATGAGGAGTCCGCGGCGCTCGCCGAGCTGGAGCTCGCGGTCGGGAAGCCGATCCGGCTGCAGGCCGAGGCGCTGTATGCCGAGGAGCAATTTGACGTCGTGCTGGTATAGGAAGTGGCAGGTTTGGACAAAATGGTCAGGGCGGGAAAAGGACTGAGGAGGCTGTGGCGCTGGCTGGCGGGGGCAGTGGCAGCGCTCGCGCTGCTCGCGGCGCTTGGCGTCGGCGCATTCCGCCTGGCGATCGAATTGCTGCCCGGCTACCAGCAGCAGATTGCCGACCAGATCCGCGCGGCGACAGGTCTCAGGCTGGAATTCGATTCGCTGAATGCGCGCATTGGCCGTTATGGCCCGGAAATCCAATTCAGCGGTGCGCGGGTGTTGCCGGCCAGCGGCGACCAGCCGCTGGTCAGCGCCGAGTCGGGTCGTGTGAGTCTCGCGATCGGCCGCTCGCTGTGGTACCGCCGGATCGAAGTTGGGCGCGTCGTGCTGGTTCGGCCGCGGCTGCATTTCGTGATCCGCACCGATGGCAGCGTCGAGCTGGTCGGCCAGGGCGCGATCGAGCCGAAACCGGGTGTCGAACGCCAGCCGATGACGCTCGCGCGCCTGCCGCGCGGCCTGTTCGCGGTGCACGAGGCGACACTCGACGTGCTCGACCTGCGCGCCCGGCAGGGACGATTTGAATTGACCGGCGCAGACCTTGAGTTCGAACGCAGGGGCAATCAGGTGAGCCTGCGCGGCCAGGTTGAGTTGCCGGAACACCTCGGCTCAGCGCTGGAGGTGGACGCCGATCTGGAAGGCGATCTCGATGACGCGGACTCGGTCGAGTGGCGGGCCAGTATTGATGCACGCGACCTTGATCTCGAACAATGGGCGGCGTTGCTTCCGGATAGCATCGTCGTTCCCGCCGCGGGCCACGGTTCGGTGCGCGCGTCGGCGCGCGGTGTCGGCCGCGATCTGTCGAGCCTGCGGCTGCGCCCGGAGCTCACCAATCTGCAGCTGCCCGACGGCGGAGTCGAATTCACGCGCGTGGCCGGCGACCTGCGCATGCAACGCGATGCCGAGGGCATCTCCATCGAGGGTACTGGCCTTGAGATATCGCGCGAGGGCAGGCCCTGGCGGCCGACCAATGTTTCCGCGACGCTGAGAAAACACGAAGGCCGCATCGTCTCGGTCGCGGCCCGGGCGGATTACCTGCGGATCGAGAATCTCGCGGCATTTTCATCGCTGCTGCCGGCCGGATCGCTGCGCGAGAAGCTTGAAGCGCTTGCGCCACGCGGCGAGTTGACCGGTCTCGACGCCGATATCGGGAATCTCGGTGCGGGCCGGCTGCCGGACATCAGCGGCCAGGTTCGATTCGCGGATATCGGATTCGAGCCATTCGGCAGGGCGCCCGGCCTGCAGGGCCTCGACGGTGCAATTGAAGGACGCGGCGCCAGCGGTATCGTGCACCTTGCGACGCGTGACGGCCTGGTCAGCTGGCCTTTGCAATGGCGGGCACTCGCAGAACTTCCCAGCGTTGACGGCCGGATTGAGTGGAATCGCTTTGGCGAAGGTGTGCGGCTGTGGATGGACCAAGCCGTCATCGATACGGGGCACGGCATCGTGCGCGGCAAACTGCGCATGGCTTTTCAGCCAGGCCAGCTGCCGCTGATGGACATGAATGCAAGCGTCGAGGATTTCGACGCGACCCAGGTCTGGCGCTACCTGCCGATCGAGCGCCTGAAGCCGAAGTCATTGGCCTGGCTCGACGCCGCATTCCGGGCTGGCCACGTGGTCGAAGGCACCGTGTCGCAAACCGGGCCGACCCGCGGTTTTCCGTATCGTGAAGGGCAGGGCAGGTTCCACGCCGAGGCGCGCGTAAAGGGTGTGACGCTCTTCTATGCGCCCGGCTGGCCGGAGATCCGCGGACTCGACGCCGAAATCGTCTTTGATGGGCCCGCCATGCACGCACTTGCAACCAGGGGCTCGCTGGCAGGGATCGCGATCACACAGGCCGAAGCGAACAGCGCGGACTATCGCGATTCCATCATTGCACTCCGGGCCTCGGCCCGCGGCGATGCCGGCCGCGCCATCCGGATGCTGCAGGACAGTCCGCTCGCTCCGTCGCTTGGGGCCGGCTTCGCGGACCTGACGGGTTCCGGTCCGGTAACCGGTGAGCTGACGATGTACCTGCCGATCAAGAATTTCGAGCAGCGGATCATCACGGTGATGACCACGCTCGACGGCATCAAGCTGCAACAGCGTCAGCAGGCTGTCGCGGCCAGCGATCTGAAGGGTGTCCTCTGGGTGCGCAACCGGGAGATCGAGGCACCGGCGCTGACAGGGCAGTTTCTCGGCGGGCCGCTGCAGGTCTCGATCAGGACGGCGAAGCAGAAGAACGGCGATCTCAGCACGCAGGTCAATGCGCAAGGAACGGTGGCGGCCGAACCCTTGCGGCCGGTCGCGCGCCTGCCGGTCAATGCCGGCATTTCCGGAACCGCGGACTGGCGCGGATTCCTGACGGTCGAGCGCAGCGCCGACCGAAAAATCCCGGCGCGCGGCACATTGCGCCTGAGCAGCGACCTGCGCGGCTTCGCGTCAAAACTGCCGGAACCATTTGCGAAAACCGCCGAGGCCGCGCGTCCGCTGACTGTCACCGCGAGCTTCGGCGGCGAAGGCGGCCCGCGGATCCAGGCACAGCTCGGGCGTGACGTGCATGCGCTGTTGCAATGGCGCAGCAAGCCGGAAGATCCGCCGATCGAGCGCGGCATCCTGTCCTTCGGCGCGACCGCACCGACTGCGTTGCCGCGCACGGCGGGCCTGTGGCTGTCCGGCCGCCTCGATTCGGCGAGCCTTTCGGATCTGGTAAATCTCAAGTGGGACCAGCCGCGCGGGCGCCCGCTGAACGAATGGCTGGGCGGGGCCGACCTGACGATCCAGCGCCTCGAAGTGCTGGGCTATGCGTTCGCCAATGCGACCGGCCGCATGCGGCCCGGCAATCGAGCCTGGGAAATCGACGTGAACTCGGACGGCGCGAATGGTCATCTCACCGTGCCGCACAAATTCCCCGGTGAAGTGCCGATGGTGCTGGATCTCGACCGTCTGCAATTCGGCGAGTCCGTGCGAAGCGGCGAGGGCAAGGCTGATCCGCGCCAGTTGCCGGCGATCCGCGTCGATATCCGCGACTTGCAGTTCGAAGGCCGCCAGTACGGCCATCTGCAGGCCGACCTCGCGCGCGGCACGGCAGGGATGACGTTGAACCAGTTCACGATGAAACACGCGGCCTTCGAGGCAAAGGGCAGCGGCAGCTGGCTGGTGCGGGAGTCCGGCGCCGAATGCCGGCTTGAATTCCAGGTCGAGAGCAAGAATGTGCTCGCATTCATGAATGCGATGCAGCTCGGCTCGCTGGTTGCCGGCAGTCATGGCCGCATCTCGGCGAATCTGAGCTGGCCGGGCCCGCCGGAATCGAGCGCGATCGAGCGGCTTTCCGGCCGGCTTGCGATTGCCGCGGAAAACGGCAGCCTGACCGCGGTCGAACCGGGTGCCGGCCGGGTCCTGGGACTGATGAGTATTGCGCACCTGCCACGCCGCCTTGCGCTCGACTTCGGCGACCTGACCGGCGAGGGCCTGTCCTTCGACACGCTGCGCGGGACTTTCCAGCTGACCGACGGCGATGCCTATACGGACAATCTGACACTGCGCGGTTCGGCGGCGGAAATCGGCCTGGCCGGCCGCACCAGCCTGCGCAACCGGACTTATGACCAGACCGCGGTGGTCACCGGCCAGCTTGGCGCATCGCTCGGCGTGGCTGGCGCGCTGGCCGGTGGCCCGGCAGTCGGGGCGGCACTCTTCCTGTTCTCGCGGATCTTCAAGGAGCCGCTGAAGGGCGCTACGCGCGGTTACTATCGCATCACGGGAAGTTGGGATGATCCGCAGGTGAAGCGCATCGATGCCCAGGAGATGAAGGATACGCAGCAGGTCGCCGCGCCCCCGCGCGCCGGCGAAGCGGGGAGCGGACCGTCGCCATGAACCAGCCGATCGTCGCCGCGGTGCAGATGACCTCGGTCGCGAATGTCGCCAGCAATCTCGATAGCGCGCGTCGGCTGCTGGAAAAAGCCCGCGAGGGCGGCGCCTGCCTGGCCTTGCTGCCCGAGAATTTTTCCTTCATGGGGCGCACCGAAGCTGAGCGCCGCGAAATCGTCGAGGCTGACGGTGACGGTCCGGTGCAACACGCAGTCGCAACCGCGGCGCGGGAACTCGGCATGTGGATCGTCGCCGGTACGCAGCCCATTGCGGTTTCCGGCGAGGCGCGGCCCGCGAATGCCTGCGTTGTCTACGACGCCGGCGGCAGGCGGGTCGCGCGCTATGACAAGATCCACCTGTTCGACGTCGACCTGCCGGATGGCCGCGAGGGTTATCGTGAATCGGCAAATGCAGTCCCCGGCGCGCAACCCGTCACGGTAGATACGCCGGCGGGTCGGCTGGGACTAACCGTGTGCTACGATTTGCGCTTCCCCGAGTTGTACCGTCGTCTGGTCTCCGAAGGAGCAGAAATCTTCAGCGTGCCATCCGCATTTACCGGTCCTACCGGCCGCGCGCACTGGGAAGTCCTGTTGCGTGCCCGGGCGATCGAAGACCTTTCATTCGTGATCGCCGCCGCGCAAACCGGGATCCACGACAATGGCCGCGAAACCTATGGTGACAGCCTGATCGCTGATTACTGGGGCCGTGTGCTGGGGCGCCTGCCACGCGGCAGCGGTGTCGTGCTCGCTGCGCTTGACCGCGAGCGGCAGGCGGCGACACGCCGGAGCTTTCCGGCATTGGACCATCGGGTGGTCGAATGAGCGCTAACGCATTGCAGCGCGCGCGCGAGCTGATCCTCGCACCGTCGGGTCTCGACGAGGGGCGCCTGGAACAGGCACTCAGCTCGCTGCTCGGTGCCGCAGTGGATTCCGGCGACCTCTATTTTCAGCTTGCGCGCGAGGAACACTGGGCACTCGAGGATGGCATCGTTAAGGAAGGCAGCTATGGCATCGAGCAGGGCGTCGGCGTGCGCGCGATGGCGGGGGAGCGCACGGGCTTTGCTTATTCCGATGAAGTGGTCCCCGCGGCATTGCTCGAAGCGGCGCGCGCGGCCCGCGCGATCGCGCGCGAAGGCGGCGGCGGCCAGGTACAGGCCTGGAAGTCGGTCGAGTCGCATCGGTTGTACCTGCCGGACGACCCGATTGCCTCGCTGGCCGACGCCGACAAGGTCGCACTGCTGACCCGGCTCGACCGCAACGCCCGCGCGCTCGATCCGCGCGTGAAGCAGGTCGTCGCTAGCCTTGCGGCCGTGCACGAAATTGTGCTGATCGCGGCCAGCGACGGGACCCTTGCCGCCGACGTGCGGCCGTTGGTGCGAATGAATGTCTCGGTCATCGTCGAGCAGGACGGGCGCCGCGAGCAGGGCTATGCAGGTGCCGGCGGCCGTCATTCACTGGAGGATTTCGTCGCGGGCGACCGTCCGATGCGGCTCGCACGCGAGGCCGTGCGGCAGGCAACCGTCAATCTGGACTCGGTGCCGGCGCCGGCCGGCACGATGACCGTCGTGCTGGGACCCGGCTGGCCCGGCGTGCTGCTGCACGAGGCGATCGGTCACGGGCTCGAGGGCGATTTCAACCGACGCGGCACCTCGGCGTTCTCCGGCCGCATCGGCGAGCAGGTGGCATCGCCGCTGTGCACGGTGGTGGACGACGGCACACTGCCCGGCAAGCGCGGCTCCCTGAATGTCGATGATGAAGGGACACCCACGGCTTGCACGACGTTGATCGAGAATGGCGTGCTGAAGGGCTACCTGCAGGACAAGCTCAATGCGCGGCTGATGGGCATGGCACCAACCGGCAATGGGCGGCGCGAGTCATTCGCGCATGCGACGCTGCCGCGAATGACCAATACCTACATGCTGCCGGGGCCGCACGATCCGCAGGAGATCATCCGCTCGGTGAAGCGCGGCCTGTATGCGGTCAATTTCGGCGGCGGCCAGGTCGACATCACGTCGGGCAAGTTTGTGTTTTCGGCGAGCGAGGCCTACCTGATCGAGGACGGCCGCATCACGGCACCCGTCAAGGGCGCGACGCTGATCGGCAACGGACCCGATGTGCTGACCCGTGTCAGCATGGTCGGCAATGACCTGGCACTCGACGATGGCATCGGCAGTTGCGGCAAGGACGGCCAGACGGTGCCGGTCGGTGTTGGCCAGCCGACGCTGCGCATCGATGCGTTGACCGTCGGCGGTACCGCCTGAAGGGTGCGCTGATGCGATTGTCACGATCGGTCTACGAATCGCTGCCCTACGCCTACATGCTGCTCGGCGTCGGGGCGTTTGCGGCGTCATTCATCTGGCGCTCGGAAGACTGGTCCGACCTGGTGGCCGGATTCGGGCTGATCGTGCTGGTTACGGGGCTGGTGCTCGTGCTGAAACGACGCGATTACCGGATCCAGAAGCGCCGCTACGGCGCGGCATTCGACGACGACGATTGATCTCAGTCCGCCCCAGCCGAGCGGGCCGGCTGCTCGTGCTCTTCCTCGTCCTGCACTTCGTCCTCGTCGATGATCTTATGATCGCCGGTCGAGTCGCCATCGTGCTGCACCTTGGCGCGTGCCGAGCGTTCGTCAAGGTACATGATCTCGTGCTTGCCGAGCACGATGACGTCGCCGTCATTCAGGTGGTGCTTGCGGACCCGCTTTGACTTCAGGTAAACGCCATTTGTGCTGTTGAGGTCTTCGAGCACGCTGCCTTCCGCGGTCGTAATGATCTGGCAGTGGTGCCGGCTGATGAACCTGCTGTCGATCTGAAGGTCGTTTTCGGGTGTGCGACCGATGATCAATCGGCCCGGGCGCAACGGACGTTCCTCGACACGCTCGCCGGAATGCGCGACGATGATGCGCGCCAGGACCTCGTCCGGCCCGACGCGCTTCGGCGCGGGCGCCACGGCGAGCGACGCGCGCCCGCGGCTGGTGCGCGAAGCGAACTCGACCCATTGCAATTCCTCGATCGCCGCTTTCAGTTCGCGGACACCGATCCGCTGGTGCTCGAGTGCATAGGCTCCCATCAAGGCCGTATCGCACAAGGTGTTGATCAGGCGTGGCACACCGCCCGTATAGCGGAAGATGATCGGGTAGGTATCCTCGGCGAAGATCTTCCGGCCGTGCGAACCGGCGACCTCGAGCCGGTGCAATACGTAGGCTTGCGTATCCTCGGGAGAGAGAGACGTCAGGTGGAAGCGCAGGCGCACCCGCTGGACGAGCTGGATCAACTCCTCGGAATCAAGCCTGCCATTGAGCTCCGGTTGCCCTGCCAGGATGATCCTGAGGACTTTTTCCTTGGTGGTCTCGACACCCGACAGCAGGCGGATCTCCTCGAGCACGCGATTCGAGAGATTCTGTGCCTCGTCGACGATCAGGAGCACCTTGCGTCCGGCAGAATACTGCTCGACCAGGAACTGGTTGAGCGTTGCGAGCAACTCGGCTTTGCGCATCTTGAATGGCGAGAACCCGAACTGCACCAGCACGGCCTGCAGGAACTCGATCGGCGAGACCTGAGTCTGCGCGACCTGCGCGACCACCACGTCTTTCTCGAGCTCGCGCAGGAATGTCTCGATCAGCGTGGTCTTGCCGGAGCCAATCTCGCCCGTGATCAAGACGAAGCCGTCGGTGAACCAGATCGTCGCCTCCATGTACGCCTTGGCGCGCGCATGATGCTTCGAGAGGTATAGAAAAGCCGGGTCCGGGCTCAACCGGAATGGCAGTTCCGTCAGCTGGAAATGTTCAAGATACATGCGTACGACAAGGCTGGCACATACGCATGATTCAGCCGATGGAAGGGTCGGGGTTCGCCAGCACCTCGGCGGTCTGGCGTTCGCGAAACGCGCGCAAAGCGTCCATCAGCGGTGGATGGCGTCCGGCGAGGATCGCGGTCGCGAGCAGTGCGGCATTCTTTGCGCCCGGCACGCCGATGGCGACAGTCGCGACCGGAATGCCCGCCGGCATCTGCACCATCGACAGGAGCGAGTCGAGGCCATTGAGCGCCTTCGACTGGATCGGCACGCCGATGACCGGCAGCAAAGTCTTTGAGGCCGCCGCACCAGGCAGGGCCGCAGCGCCGCCGGCGCCCGCGATCAGCACCTCGATTCCGCGGGCTGCGGCGCCCGAGGCGTACTCAAAGAGCAGGTCGGGAGTGCGATGGGCGGAGATTGTCCGGGTCTCGAAGGACACGGACAGCGAAGTCAGCATCTCGGCCGTGTGGCGCATGGTCTCCCAGTCGGATGACGAGCCCATGATGATGCCGACCAGTGGTTTCATCGGCAAATTCTAGCATGGGACCCGCTGGGACTGGCGCGGGACCGGCCCTGAAGTACCCCCGCGCCGACAGGGAGTAATGCGGCGCGGGGGGATGCCCGAAATCAGGGGATGCTTGACACGTAGGGCAACGCGATCAGGCTAGCGC
>JAENJD010000122.1 GCA_016844605.1 Steroidobacteraceae bacterium | reverse complement strand
GTTCGGGTTGCGCTGGAAAACAGTCAACCTGCCGACGGTCTTTGCGATCTCCTGGATGATCTGCACAGCGGTTGCGCCGGTGCCGATGATCCCGACGCGTTTGCCGGCAAGATCGACGCCTTCCTTAGGCCAGTTGTGTGTGTGGCAGGACTGGCCTTTGAACGAAGCGACACCAGGTATGTTCGGCATGGTTGGCGCCGAGAGGACGCCGATTGCGGTGATCAGAAATCGCGTCGTATAGCGGCCGCCATCCTCCAGCGCGATCTCCCAGCTTCGTGTGTCCTCACGATAGTGAGCCGCGGCCACGCGAGTGTTGAATTGGATGTCCCGTCGCAGGTCGAACAGGTCGGCGACATGGTTGAGATACCGCTCGGTTTCGGGCTGGGGGGCAAAGTGTTCGCTCCAATCCCACGTGTCGAGCAACGCCTGTGAGAACGAATAACCATAGGTCCAGCTTTCGGAATCAAAGCGGGCGCCAGGGTAGCGATTCCAATACCAGGTGCCACCGACCCCGCTGGCGGCCTCGAATGTGCGCACCCGAAGTCCAAGCTCTCGCAGCCTGTAGAGCTGATAGAGTCCCGTAACGCCCGCACCGATCACGACGGCGTCGAAATCCAAATGCCCTGAAACCCCGACATTCCCGGTCGCCGTTGCTGCAGTATTCACCTCAATCCTCCCACACTGACCGACCTCCACGGTTGCGTAAAACTATCCGGCGTGAAGTGGTGAACTATCCGGGCTAGCCGCGGATCGCCTTCATCGCATCGCGAAAACCGTTGGCAAGGATTTCGACTTCGCTCTTGTAAACCAGCAGCAACACGCCGGCTTCCTTCCACTGCTGCGCCTGTTCCTGGCTGCCGACCAGCATGGCGCAGGTCTTCCCGTGCTTCTTCGCGGCGGCAAGAATCAGGTCGCGCCGTTCATCGAGAACCTTGCCCATTTCCGGCTTGCCGAAGACGCCAAGGTTTTGCGCCAGATCGGTCGGGCCGAGGGTCAGCGCATCGATGCCGTCAGTAGCGGCGATCGCGTCAAGATCGTTGAACGCTTCGTCGGTTTCGAACATTACCGTAACGTGCACCTGGTCGTTGGCGAACTTGTTGCGCTCGACTGCAGGTTTGAATTCGTACTCGCTCGATGGGCTGGTGCCGGACATGCCGCGATTGCCGCGTGGCGCATAGTGCGCCGCGTCCGCGATCTCGCGAGCGTGAGCCAAGTCTTCCACTTGCGGGCAGTGCAGGTTCCACACGCCGCAATCGAGCAGCCGCGTGATCCATTCGCGGTTGGCATGGGGTGGGCGCACGGCGATGGGAAACTCGAGTGCACGCGCGAGGATCGCCATGTCGGCGAGACTTTCGATCGACAGGGCTGAATGTTCCATGTCGATGCGGGCAAAATCCAGGCCGGCGTTCTTCAACAATGTCAGGATTGCCGGATTGCGCACGAGGTTGACCCAGGTACCGATCTGTAGCTCGCCGCGTTCGACAGCGGCCTTCATGGGATTGATATGCATGCGATCGTTCCTTTCGAGTCACCCACGAACTGCGCCATGCAGACGCTCGCGGATGATTGTCTCAGCTTCTAAAACTATCGTCTGGATGATTTCTGCCGCTGGTTTCACCGAGTCGATCAGTCCCGCATCCTGACCGAACATCAAGATCGCATTGTTCACGTCGCCGACTTGCCTTGCCTCTCCCAGCGCTTTCGACACCTCGACGCGGTTTTGACGCAGCGCCCACTCTCTTCCGATCCAGCGCTCGATAACCGCGTTGCGCTGGACTCGTGCCACCGCGCCCGGCCATATGTGGCCGCTCGCAAGATCGTTAATCTCGGTGAGCACAGTATCGTGTCCGTCGCTATCGACGATTGCCTGCTTGAAATTAGCGTGCAGCGGTGCCTCGGGCGTAGCGAGAAAGCGTGTGCCAATGAGAGCGCCATCCGCACCAAGCGCGAGAGCCGCAGCGACTCCGCGTCCGTCCGCTATGCCACCGGCTGCGAGCACCGGAATCGGTGCGACTGCGCTCACTACCATCGGGACGATCACCATCGTCGCCATCCATCCGACATGACCACCGCCTTCCGAACCTTGGGCGATGATGAGGTCTGCGCCCGCAGAAGCAGCGCGCACGGCTTCTGGTACGGTCGGCGCCATGTACATGACCTTGATGCCCGCTTCGTGCGCGCGATTGAAATAGCTTCGCAGGTCCTGCTCCTTGTTCGCCCATGCGAATGCAACCGCGCTGGGCCGCACGGAAAGCGTCTGGGCGTAATCCTCGTCGTTCATTCGGAACAACAGGTGATTGATTCCGAATGGCCTGTCGGTCGCTTCCCGTATCATCCGTGCTGCGGCCGCGATCTGCTCGCCGCGCAGGGCTGTCGTGCCGAGGGTGCCGAATCCGCCGGCATTCGAGACCGCCGCGACGAGTTTCGGCACAGCGGCGGCACCCATGCCGGCGAGGACGATCGGGTGCCTGATTCCAAGCAGATCACACATGCGGGTATGGATCATGAGACCTCACGGTTCATAGTGATAGCAGCGCTAATTTACCTACGGTGACCACCTCACTCCTGCGGATACCGCCACGGCTTGTCGGGCTGCGTGGCGCTCTCGTCGATGGCCCACTGCGGGAGCGAGAGGCCCGGGCCTGCGTCGGAGAACACCATGCGCACGCGAGTGCCGATGCCGACCGTCTTGACGAGGTCGGGTGGCGCCAGCTTGCCGTCGGGCGTGACGAGGTTGCCGACCACGCGCAGGGCCTCGTCGGCGGTGGGCTTGCCCTTCTGGGTGTCGAGATCGACCAGCAGGATCAAGTAGGGCAAGTGGGCCTGGAACGCCGGCTGGATGGCGTGATGCACCTCCGTGTAGGAGTGCACCGCGCCCTTGCCCTCGACGGGCACCCATTTGGCCTCGCGGCTCATGCACCAGGGGCAGGCGGTGGTGGGCGGATAGCGCAGCAGCTTGCAGTCGTCGCACTGCTGCAGGTGGAAACTGTGCTCGGCGCAGTGCTTGAAGTACGCGACGTTCTCGCCGTCGAGCTCATCGAGCCTGAGACCCATTCCGAGATAATCGGCCGTGATGGACATAGTCTTGTCTCCCCCGCTCAATCGCGCCGCATGACCATGGCCGACCCGGTACCCGGCATGGCCCAGCCGAGGTTGGCGGTCACCTCGCAATCCTTCACCTGCCGACAGCCCCCTTCCTTGTAGTCGTAGCTGTGCTTGCGCTTGCCGTCGGGGCCGACGGGGCAACTGTCGTCGATGTCGTGGCGCAGCTGGCGCACGTTTTCGATCACCATGTTCATGCCGTGCGTGTAGCCCTCGCACTGATGGCCGCCGCTGGTGTTGTTGGGGCGCTTGCC
>JAENJD010000076.1 GCA_016844605.1 Steroidobacteraceae bacterium | reverse complement strand
ACCGCGGAAGGATTCGTTTTCCGCGTGGACCTGCGCCTGCGGCCCTTCGGTGACTCCGGTCCGCTGGTCGTGAATTTCGGCGCGTTCGAGGAATACCTCCAGAAGCATGGCCGCGACTGGGAGCGCTATGCCTACGTCAAGGCCCGCGCGGTTACCGGTGTCGCGTCCTATCGCGAGCTGTACGACGAGGCGGTACGTCCCTTCGTCTATCGCCGCTACCTCGACTTCGGCGTGTTCGAAAGCCTTCGCGGCATGAAGGAAATGATCGCGCGCGAGGTCGTGCGGCGCGACCTGCAGGAGGACATCAAGCTGGGGCCCGGAGGCATCCGCGAAATCGAGTTCATCGTGCAGGCACAGCAGTTGATTCGCGGCGGTTCGGAACCCGGCCTTCAGACGCCCTCACTGCTCGCCGTGCTGCCGCGCCTGCAGGGCGCCAAGCTGCTGTCCAATGGCGCCGTCACCGAGTTGCTGGATGCCTATGAATTCCTGCGCCGCAGCGAGAATCGCCTGCAGATGGTCGCGGACCAGCAGACGCATGCGCTGCCTGCCGATCAACTCGGCCGGGAGCGGCTGGCGTCGGCAATGGGTGCCGTCGACTGGAGCGATTTCATCAAGCAGCTCGACGCGAAGCGCCGCGTTGTCATCGCGCATTTCAACGATGTCGTATTCGGGCCTGGCGGACGCGCGGCGGGTGCGCCGGCGGCCACGCTTGAATCCCTCTGGACCGCAGAGCCGGGGTCCGACGCAATCGCACGCGATATCGCGCGACTTGGCATCCGGGACGCTGCCGCTGCGGTCGGGCCGCTGGTCGAATTGCGGCAGTCGGGATATTACCGCCGCCTCGATGAATTCGGCCGCCGCCGGCTCGCGACCCTGTTGCCGCGCCTGTTGTCCGCGATTGCCACGGCATCCGGCGGCGATCGCGCGGCCGGCGAGTTGCCGCTGCTCGCGCGTCTGATCCGCATCATCGAAGCTATCGGCGGCCGCACAACCTACCTCGCGCTCCTCAACGAAAATGCGAGCGCCCTCGCGCGACTCGTCAGCATCTGCCGGCTTGGCGATTACCTGGCCCGCCAGGTCGCCGCGCACCCGTTGCTGCTTGACGAACTGCTGGACTCGCGCATCTTCGAGACGCTGCCTGACCGGGAGCAATTCAGGCAGGAGCTCGCGATCCGGCTCGAGCATGCCGGCGACGATGAGGAGCGGCAGGTGGACGCACTGCGGCACTTCCGCCGCGCGGCCACCTTTCGCATCGCGATGCAGGACCTGACCGGCCGCCTGCCGCTGATGCAGGTCAGCGACCGGCTGACCGATGTCGCGGAACTCATCGTCGAGCGGGCCCTGCGGCTCGCCTGGCAGCAGACCGTGTCAATCCACGGCGAGCCGGCTTGCGTGGATGCGGGAATCCCGCGCAGCGTGCAGGTCGCCATCGTCGGCTACGGCAAGCTCGGTGGCATGGAGCTGGGCTATGGCTCGGACCTCGATCTCGTATTCCTGCACGATTCCGCCGGCGAGCAGCAACAGACTGCGGGTCCGAAAGCGGCCGACAATGAGGTCTTCTTCCTGCGCCTCGCGCAGCGGCTCGTGCATCTCCTGACTGTGCACACCGCGGCGGGCAGGCTGTACGAGGTGGACATGCGGCTGCGTCCGAGCGGCAAGGGTGGGCTCGCATTCACGCAGATCCGCGCCTTCGAGGACTACCAGCGCAAGGAAGCCTGGACCTGGGAACACCAGGCCCTGCTGCACTCGCGATGGGTGGCGGGCGATGCGGGGCTCGGCGCGGAATTCGGCCGCATCCGTCGCGAGGTCCTGATGCATGCCGTGCGGCGCCAGACATTGCGCGGGGATATCGTCGCCATGCGCGAGCGCATGCGAACGGAGCTTTCCAGGGCGCGCGAGGGCTTGTTCGACCTGAAGCAGGACCGCGGCGGCATCGCCGACATCGAGTTCATCGCGCAATACTGGGTGTTGCGCTTCGTCCGTGAACACCCGCCACTTTGCGAGTTTGCCGACACGATCCGCCATCTCGAGTCGGTGGGTTCAGCCGCACTCATTGACCACGGCGTGATCGATTGCCTGGTCGACGCCTACCGGCGTTACCGGGAGGCCGCGCATCACCTGTCGCTCGAACAAAAGGCGCCGATCGTCGAACCGGGGCCATTTGCAGAGACGCGCGACCGGGTTGCGGCGATCTGGCAGCAGGTGATGGTCGCAGGCGCCGACCCGGCGCCGGTATAATCCCGCTATGCAGACAAGCAATCTTGAGCTCACGCTGCCGAATGCCCAGAACCGCTACGAAGTGACCATCGCGGACCTGCCCCTGTCCTGCCCGATGCCCGCGATGTCTTTGTGGAACAGCCACCCGCGTGTCTACCTGCCGATCGAGGCGACCGGCTGGGCCAAGTGCCCGTATTGCAGCGCCGAGTTCACGCTGAAGCGATGATGCCGCGCAGCTTGACCTAAGTCAGGGCAGCGACGCCGCCTGGGCCGCAGCATGCCGCCGCTAATACAGCGGTAGCAGAGTCGGTGACATGCAGCGTCGATCCTGGGCTGAGCCATTCAAGATCAAGGTGGTTGAGCACCTGCGGATGACAACTCGCGCTGAGCGCGAGCGGGCCATCGTGGAGGCTGGTTACAATACTTTCCTGCTGCGCAGCGACGACGTCTACATCGACCTGCTGACGGACTCCGGCACGTCGGCCATGAGCGACCGCCAGTGGGCGGGCATGATGCTGGGCGACGAGGCCTATGCCGGCTCGGCGAACTTCTACCATCTCGAGAGTGCCGTACGAGAGTTCTACGGTTACAAGCACGTCATTCCGACGCACCAGGGCCGCGGCGCAGAGCACATCCTGAGCCGGTCGTGCATCAAGCCGGGCGATTTCGTGCCGGGCAACATGTACTTCACGACGACCAGGGTCCATCAGGAACTGGCTGGCGGGCAATTTGTCGACGTGATCATCGACCAGGCCCACGATCCCGGTTCCGAGTTTGCGTTCAAGGGCAATGTCGACCTGGACAAGCTCGCCCGGCTCATCGAGCGTGTCGGGGCGCGGCGAATCCCCTACCTTGCACTGCACGCGACGGTGAACATGGCCGGCGGTCAGCCGATCAGCATGGCCAATGCGCGCGAGGTATCGGCCCTGTGCCGGCGGCACGGGATCAAGGTCTTCCTGGACGCAACGCGGGCCGTGGAAAACTGCTATTTCATAAAGACTCGCGAACCGGAGTACGCGGACAGATCGCTTGCCGAGATTCTCCGTGAGCTTTGCTCCTACACCGACGGCTGCACGATGTCCGGCAAGAAGGATTGCCTCGTCAACATCGGCGGCTTCCTTGCAGTCAATGACGATGACCTCGCTGACGCTGCCCGGAACATGGTCGTCATTTACGAGGGGCTGCATACCTATGGCGGCCTGGCGGGACGCGACATGGAGGCCATGGCGATCGGAATCCATGAGTCGGTTCAATACGACCACATGCACGCGCGGATCGGGCAGGTGCAGTACCTTGGCGAGATCATCGAGCGCGAGGGCGTGCCGATCGTGCGGCCGATCGGCGGTCACGGCATTTTCCTGAACGCGCTCGAGTTTCTGCCGAACATGCCGCGCGAACAGTTTCCTGCTCAGGCGCTGGCCGCCGCGTTGTACGTCGATTCCGGCGTGCGTGCCATGGAGCGCGGGGCCGTGTCGGCCGGGCGCGATCCAGAGACCGGCAAGAACAGTTTTCCGCAGCTGGAACTGGTGCGGTTGACGATTCCGCGGCGGGTCTACACGCAGGCGCATATGGACGTAACCGCCGAATCGGTCGTTGCGCTGTATCAGCAGCGAGCCAGGATCGTCGGGCTGCGATTCACCTACGAGCCGAAGCACTTGCGATTCTTTCAGGCACGCTTCGGGCCGGTCGAGGGTGACAGGGTCCTGCGTGACCAGGACCCGCCGTGAAGACGATCATCGAGCCGTTTCGGATCAAGTCGGTCGAACCGATCCGCATGACCACGCAAGAGCAACGCGAGACCGTCCTTCGCGAGGCGGGCTTCAACCTGTTCCTGGTCCGTGCCACCGATGTGATCATCGACCTGTTGACCGACAGCGGCACCGGGGCGATGTCATCGGAGCAATGGGCCGGCATCATGCGCGGAGACGAATCCTATGCCGGGGCCGACAGTTTCTACCGGTTCCAGGAGCGGATCCGGGAACTGACCGGTTTCGAGCACATCCTGCCGACCCACCAGGGCCGGGCAAGCGAGCGGATCCTGTTCGAACTGGTGGGCGGGCCTGGCAAGGTCATACCCAACAACACTCATTTCGATACGACCCGGGCCAATGTCGAGCACTCCGGCGCGGCCGCCGTGGACCTGCCGATTGCCGAAGCAGCCGACCCCGCCTGTCTTCATCCGTTCAAGGGGAACATGGATGTCGCGGCGCTGGAACGGCTGATCGCCGACGTGGGACGTGAGCGGATCCCGCTGGTCATGGTCACGGTCACCAACAACAGTGGCGGCGGCCAGCCTGTCAGTCTGGAAAACCTGCGCGCGGTGCGCGCCGTCTGCGACCGGCACGGATTGCCGCTGTTTCTCGACGCCTGCCGTTTTGCGGAGAACGCCTTCCTGATCAAACGCCGCGAGCCTGGTCAGGCCGGGCGATCGGTGCGTGAGATCGTCCTGGAGATGTTCGGCCTGGCGGACGGCGCGACGATCAGCGCGAAGAAGGACGGTCTGGCCAACATCGGCGGTCTGCTGCTGTTACGCGACGAAACGCTGCTGCACCGCGCCAGCAACCTGCTGATCCTCACCGAGGGCTTCATCACCTACGGCGGGCTGGCGGGCCGGGATCTGGAAGCGATGGCCCAGGGGTTCAAGGAAGTTGTCCACGAGGACTACCTTGCCTATCGCATCCGCAGCGTGGAGTACGTAGGCGAGCGGCTTGCCGCCGCAGGCATTCCGATCATGCAGCCGCCCGGCGGTCACGCCATCTACATCGACGCTGCTGCGCTGTGTCCGCACATTCCGCGCGAGCAGTTCCCTGGGCAAGCGGTCGTCTGCGGCCTCTATCGTATCGGCGGGGTCCGTACGGTCGAGATCGGCTCGGTCATGTTCGGCAGGTCGCCTGCCCGGCTGGAACTTGTCCGGCTCGCGATGCCCCGGCGCGTCTACACGCAGAGCCACATGGATTACGTCGTCGAGGTCTGTTGCGAACTGGGCTCCAGCCGCCGCGAGCTGCGCGGCCTGCGGATGGTGAACGAGCCGCCGGTCCTCAGGCACTTTACGGCGCGCTTCGAGGAAGTCTGAGACCGGCGATAGTCGCGGACGGGGAGTTCGCGCCGCTATACTCGAAACATGTTCCAGCGGCTCGAAGTCGACCGCGGCGCGATTCTCTATGATCCCGAACGAGTCGACGATCCCGGCTGGGAGTTGTTTGACCGCGAGCGCTGGCGCGCACGCGGCATCGTGACCGCACACTCCGGCGGACGCGGGTCGATTCATTTCATCGAGGATCGTGGCCGGCGCTGGGCGCTCAGGCGCTACCTGCGCGGTGGCGTCGTGGCCCACCTGGTGCACGAACGATTCCTGTTTCTCGGTGAAGACCGGACGCGCTCATTCCTGGAATTGCGGCTGCTCGCGGCCCTGCAGGAAAAAGGCTTGCCGGTGCCTGCGCCGGTAGCGGCCGGCTATCGGCGCGGGCTCTGCACCTACGTGGCCGAGCTGATCACCGAGCGCCTGTTCGGCGCAGCGTCGCTGACCGAGGTGTTGCGCGCAGGGCGGATGAACGAGGCGCGCTGGGCGGCGATCGGGCGCTGCCTGCGGCGCTTCCACGATGCGGGTGTGCAACATGCTGACCTGACAGCCAACAACATCATGCTCGGCGAGGAAGGCGAGGTCTGGCTGCTCGACTTCGATCGCGGCCGGCTGCGCGAGCCCGGCGACTGGCGCGAGCGCGTTCTCGACCGCCTGGCGCGCAGCCTCGCGAAGATCACCGCGGGCGGCATCGAGTGGCAGTCGGGATTCCTGGCGCTGCGTGCGGCGCACGATCGCTGAAAATCGATGCGGCTCATCTATAACGTGCTGATCTACCTCGCGGCGCCGGTTGCGCTCCTGATGCAACTGTGGCGCGGATTGCGCGATCCGAGCTACCGCGAGCGTCTCGGCGAGCGTTTCGGCTTCGGGCCAGTGCTTCCAGGCGGCACAATCTGGATCCATGCGGTATCGGTCGGCGAGGTCCAGGCGGCCGAGCCGCTGATCAAGCAACTGCTGGCGCGCCATCCGCGCCACCCGCTGCTCCTGACGACTGTCACGCCGACCGGGGCGGCGCGCGCAAGGCAATTGTTCGGTGACACGGTGCGGCTCCGCTATGTTCCGTTCGACCTTCCAGGTTCGGTGCGGCGATTCTTCGACCGCGTGCGGCCGCGACTCGCGATGATCCTCGAGACCGAGCTGTGGCCCAACCTCTATGCGGAATGCGGCCGCCGCGACGTGCCGCTGGTGCTCGCCAGCGCGCGAATATCGCCGCGCTCGGTCGGGCGCTACCGGCGCCTGGTTCCCTTGTTCCGGCAGGCGCTTTCGCACGGCATCGTGATCGCGGCGCAAAGCGAAACCGATGCAGCGCGCTTCCGCTCCATCGGCGCCAGTCCCACGCGCACGCATGTGACCGGCAATATCAAGTTCGATTTCCAGCCGCCGCCTGGCATCGAGGATCGCGGCACCCGCTGGCGGGAAATGAATGCCCCGGGCCGGCCAATCTGGGTCGCGGGCAGCACGCACGAAGGCGAGGAGGACATGATCCTCGACGCGCATCGCATCGTGCTCCGGCGCTTTCCCGATGCGCTCTTGTTGCTCGTGCCACGGCATCCGCAGCGTTTTGAAGTCGCGCGCGACTTGCTGGCCCGGCGCGGCGAGGCGTTCACGAACCGCTCGAGCGGTATCGCAGTCCCGCGCGCGACGTCGGTGATGCTGGGCGACACCATGGGCGAGTTGATGATGTTCTATGCCGCGGCCGATGTCGCATTCGTTGCCGGCAGCCTCGTGCCGATCGGTGGCCACAATCTCCTGGAGCCCGTGTCGCTGGGCCGGCCCGTGCTGACCGGGCCGCACAATTTCAACAGCGAGGCGACGGCGCGCCTGCTGCTGGAGGCGGGCGCCGCACGTATCGCCGCCAATACCGGACAGCTCAGCGCAGCCGTCTCGGACCTGCTGGGCGATGCCGCGCTACGTACTTCGATGGGCGCGGCCGGGCGCGGGGTGCTGGACGCCAATCGTGGTGCGCTCGACCGGTTGCTGAAACTGGTGGACCCGCTGCTATCATGAGTCAACCAGTGAACAAACTCGCCAGGATCACCAGGAATCGCGACGCCCAGGCCGGGATTCGCCTCGCCGCTCCCTACAGCGAGCAGGCGCTCACGGCACTCGCCGCCCGTTTCAGCACGCCGCTGCTCTTCATCGACTGCGATGTCATCCGGCGCCAGTACCGCGCACTCGCTTCGGCCTTGCCAGGCGTGGACTTGCATTACGCGCTGAAGCCGCTGCCCGACATGAATGTCGTCAAGGTGCTGGCCGGGGAGGGCGCATGGTTCGATGTCGCGACCAATGGCGAGGTGGATCTCGTCCGCGCTGCCGGCATTGCTCCTGAGCGCTGCATCCACACGCATCCGATCAAGCGCGATGCGGACATACGCAGGGCGCTCGATTTCGGTGTCACGACCTTTGTCGTCGACAACCCGGACGAAATCGCAAAGTTCGCGCCGTATCGAGACCGCGCGCGTCTGCTGCTGCGCGTGGCTTATCGCAGCACCGATGCGCAGGTGGACCTGTCGCGCAAGTTCGGCTGCGACCCCGAGGCCGCGATTGCGCTTGCCGGCACCGCGGCGCGCGCGGGAGTCGCGGTCATCGGGCTTACATTCCATGTCGGCTCGCAGGTCGGCAGCGCAGATGCGCATGTGCGCGCCATTGAAATCTGCGCGCGCCTGATCGCCGAGGCGGCAGGCCGCGGACACCCGCCGTTTTCCGTGCTGGACATCGGCGGGGGATTTCCGATCGACTACCTGCAGCCGGCGCCGGCCATCGATCAGTTCTGTGCTCCCATCCGCGCTGCGCTGGCGGCGCTGCCGCGGGGGGTTCGCGTGATTTCCGAGCCCGGTCGCTACATCTGCGGACCGGCGGGATTCTGCCTCACGACGGTGATGGGCCGCTCCATGCGCGATGGCCAATGGTGGTATTACCTCGACGACGGCATGTACGGTTCCTTCAGCGGTCAGTTGTATGACCATTCGCGCTACCCGGTCGAGCCCGTCAGGCCGCGCGCTGGTCCAAAGCTCCCCTGCGTGCTTGCGGGACCCACCTGCGACAGCATCGACGTGATTGCCGAGGACATCCCGATGCCGGAACTGATGGCCGGCGACCTGCTGATCGGCCGCCAGATGGGCGCCTACACGAGTGCAACCGCAACCGATTTCAATTTCTTCCCGCGCGCGCACGTGCTGGTCGTCAATGTCACGCAAGCCGGCGACTGATACTGGTTGTGACTGTGGAAGCCGCCGACGCTTCCTCACGCGGCTGATCATTTGCCTGCCGGCAGCCGCCGCAATGGCCCGCGTCGCGCGGGCCGCCGACGCAATGACCGCGGAGCGCCGATTGCACCTGATCAACACCCATACGGGCGAAGAACTCGACGCGCGCTACTTCGTGGGCGGCGCCTACAGCGCGGAGCAACTGGGCGCACTGGACTGGCTGCTGCGCGACTACAGGACGAGCGAAGTGCTTGCGATGGACTCGCGGCTATTCGACCTGTTGCAGGAACTTGCGCTGGCGGCGGGCCGCGAGCCACGTTACGAAATCATCTCCGGTTACCGTTCGCCCCCCACGAATGCGATGCTGGCGGCGACCACTGACGGGGTTTCGTCGCACAGCCTTCACATGGAGGGTCGCGCCATCGACGTTCGCATGGTGGGGCTGCCGTCCATTGCGCTGAGGGACCTCGCGCTCGCAAGACAGGCTGGTGGGGTCGGCTACTATCCAGTCTCGGATTTCATACATCTGGACACTGGCCGGGTACGGAGCTGGTCGGGGTGATCATGACGACCGCGATTCATCGCCGCGTTGATGCGCTGCGCGCCGGTAGCGATCCGACCTTCATCGCGCGCCTCACCTCGGGCTGGGCCGTCATGGGCGAGCGCCAGGTTCTGCCCGGCTATTGCCTGTTGCTGCCCGATCCGGTCGTGCCGACATTGAATGCGCTTGCGGTCGCGGAGCGCACACAATTCCTCGCCGACATGGCGGCGCTGGGTGATGCCGTGCAGAGAGTCACTCGGGCGCTGCGCATCAACTACGCGATCCTGGGCAATCAAGAGCCGGCGCTGCACGCACACGTCATTCCGCGGTTCCACGATGAGCCGGAGAAGTACGCGACCACGCATCCCTGGGCCTACGACTGGGACGCCGCAATCGCCTTTGATCCGGAACAGCATCGCGAGCTGCGAAATCGCATACACGCTGCGCTCGGAGCATCGGCAACACCCTATTGACCATCAGGGCGCCATCGTGCCAATGATGGCTACCCTTGGCAGGAGCGCGGCTTGGCCGTCACAGACGAATTCCGCGATTACGTGC
>JAENJD010000075.1 GCA_016844605.1 Steroidobacteraceae bacterium | reverse complement strand
GAAAACTCTGGCAGTTGGACTGCTTGCTCTCTCGATGACCGCATGTCTCGAAGACAAGCCATTGACCGATGTCCTGCCGCCGCCCGGGAACCAGGCACCGACCATCGGCGCATTGCCCGCCGAAGCGTCGACCATGGCGGGCGATCCTTTCCAGGTCACGCCCACGGCGAGCGATCCGGAAAATGACCCGCTGACATTCGACATCGCCAACATGCCGGTCTGGGCCTCGTTCAACACCGATACAGGCAGCTTGTCCGGCACGCCCGTCGACACCAACGTCGGTACCTACGACGGTGTGCAAATTTCCGTCAGCGACGGCGTCAATGTCACGCAAGGCAACGCCTTCCGGGTCGTCGTCAACGCAGATCCCGTGCCTCCGCCACCCGCTAATCGACCACCCGTGATCTCGGGAAGCGCGCCAAACGCCGTCACTGAGGGTCAGACCTATTCGTTCACGCCATCCGCGTCGGATCCGGACGGGCAGACACTGGCATTCTCCGTCGCCGGCAAACCGGTGTGGGCGTCGTTCAATGCGGGCAATGGGCGGCTCTCCGGAACGCCCGCCGTCGGCACGGCGGGAACCTACGCCAATATCCGGATCAGCGTATCCGATGGCGCAGCGAGCGCAGCACTGCCGGCGTTTTCGATCACGGTCGGTGCGACCAACCGCACACCCCTGATCAGCGGAAGCCCCGCGACCTCGGGGCGCGAGGGAATTGCCTACAGCTTCACGCCGGCAGCGAGCGACCCGGACGGTAATCCGCTCACATTCAGCATCGGCAACAAGCCGTCCTGGGCAAGTTTCAGCACCAGCAACGGGCGTCTTTCCGGCACGCCGCCGGCGGGCAGCGCAGGCAGCCATGCGGGCATTCTGATTTCGGTCAGCGACGGCAGCCTGTCAGCCTCCCTGGCAACATTTTCGATCGGCGTAGCGGCCAACCGCGCGCCGACGATCAGCGGAACGCCCGCGACGACCGTGACGGCGGGCCAGGCCTACTCATTCACGCCGACCGCGTCCGATGCGGACGGCAACGCCATCAGTTTCACCATCACCAACAAGCCGACCTGGGCGAGCTTCAGCTCAAGCACCGGCCGCTTGTCCGGCACGCCGGCCCAGAGCGCTGCCGGCGACTACATCGACATCCGTATCAGCGTCAGCGACGGCATGGCGACCACGGCGCTGCCAGCTTTCCAGATCGCGGTTGCGGCAGCGAACGGTGCGCCGACGATCTCGGGCGCGCCGGCGACATCGATCGTCGAGGGCCAGGCGTACTCGTTCGCGCCCGCCGCGAGCGATCCGGATGGCGACACGCTGAGCTTCAGCATCACGAACAAGCCGTCCTGGGCCACCTTCAGCACGACCACGGGCCGACTGACGGGCACGCCTGGCACGGGAACTGTGGGTTCCTACGCGAACATCCAGATCAAGGTCAGCGACGGCACGCTGGAAGACTCGCTGGCCGCGTTCTCGATCGCTGTGCAGCAATCCGCCAATGGCACGGCGACCCTCAGCTGGACGGCGCCGACCACTCGCGAGGATGGTTCGCCACTGACGGATTTGGCCGGCTACAAGGTTCGCTATGGAAACGCGGCCGGCAACTACCCGACCACGATTACGATCAGCAATCCGGGCGTCACGAGCTACATGGTGGAAAACCTGGCATCGGGAAGCTGGTACTTCGTACTCGCGTCCTACGATTCCGCGGGCACGGAGAGTGCAAACTCCAGCCCAGCCTCGAAGACCATTCCCTAGGACCGAGGCGAACGGCACAGGCCCCGGCAGGCTTCGGTCTGCCGGGGCTTTTCATTGCGGCTGGTGTCATCGCGGGCAGGACGCTATGTTGCCTCGATGGAGCAAAGCCAGACGCCCAGCGCGCAGGTTCCGTTTGCGACACTGTCGCCGGATACCGTGATCGATGCCGTGGAGGCAGCCGGTTTTCAGAGCGACGGCCGCGTGCTCGCCCTCGGCAGCTACGAAAATCGCGTGTTCCAGGTCGGTCGCGAGGACGCCGATCCCATCGTCATCAAGTTCTACCGGCCCGGCCGCTGGACGGACGAGGCCATCGCGGAAGAACACGCATTCGCGCGCGAACTCGCGGCGGCAGAGATTCCGGTCATCGCGCCGCTCGAGCCTGCCAATTGCGAGGCGCTGGGGTGCGGGCCGGTGCCGGTATTCGGCGGATTCCGCATCGCGATTTATCCGCGCCGTGGCGGGCAATGGCCGGAGCTCGGCACGCCCGATGACCGGCAGTGGATCGGGCGGTTCCTCGGTCGCATCCACATGGTCGGAGCAGCGGGGCGTTTCGCGCACCGTGGACGCCTTTCGGTTGATGCCATGGGACGCCAGTCAGTCGATTACCTGCTCGATAGCGATCGCATGGCCGACTACATCGCCGATCGTTACGACCTGGTGAGCGGCGAGTTGCTGGACTTGGTGGAGGCGCGATTCGAAGCCGCGGGTCCGCTGCGGCAGCTGCGCATCCACGGTGATTGCCATCGCAACAATGTGCTGTGGACCGCGTCCGGCCCGCATTTCGTGGATCTCGATGATTGCATGACGGGACCCGCGATCCAGGATCTCTGGATGCTGCTGGCCGGCAATGCAGCCGAGATGCGTGTCCAGCTCGCGGACATCCTCGAGGGTTATTCGCAGTTTGCAAACTTCGATCCGGTCGAGATCATGCTGATCGAGCCGTTGCGGGCGCTCCGGATGATTCACTACGCAGCCTGGCTCGCGCGCCGCTGGCACGATCCGGCGTTTCCGCTGGCTTTTCCGTGGTTCGGCGAAGTGCGTTACTGGGAGCGTCACGTGGCCGAACTGGAAGAGCAACTGATGACATTGGAACAATCGTGAATCCGGCGCGATGCCTGGCGTTAATGGCGCTCGCCTGCGCTGCCTGCAGCCAGGATCCAGCGCTGCAGGCGCCGGTCGCGGTTTATGTCATGGAGGCGCCGGAGCTGCAGGTGGGCGTGCCCGCGCAATTGCAGCTGGACGTGCGGACCGGGATTCCAACCGCCGGCGTTGAGTTAACGATTGAGGGGGATGCGGGGCTCACAGTTGTGGACTACGCCCCAAAGACCCTCGCGGCCACGAATCCCGCAGCGGGGGGCGTCATGGTCTTCGTGAACGTGGTGCCGACCTCGGCGGGCACCCCGTTGCTGACAGCCCGCCTGGTGCTCCATATAGGCGGCGAACGGCTGACCCGCGTAGTGACCCTGCCGTTGGCCGTATCGGGGCCTGTGGCGGCCATACCGGCCGCAGACAGGCTGGTGGAGCCTGAGGTGCGCGAAGGAGAGTAGCGACACCCGGTGATTTACATCGCAATTCTCCAGAAATCAAAGCATTAGACAATAAGTCCCGGACGCACTAAAATGCAACCATAATAGTTGCAGAGTTTTGGAGACATTCCATGCGTTCCGCGAGCCTGACGATCCGCAAGATTCCCGGATCCGTCCTGCAGCGATTGAGAGAGCGCGCTGTCAGGCACCGCAGGTCCATGCAAGGCGAAGTCCTTGCGATCCTCGAGTCGGCAACAGTGGATGCGAGCACGCGTCTCGACGCCGAAGGCCTTTTCAAGCGCGTGCAGTCATTGGGAATCCGCACGCCTGCCGAAGCAGCCGAAATGATTCGCCAGGATCGCGATGGCCATCAGCGTCGTTGATGCTTCCGCGCTTTCGGCTGTCTTATTCGGCGAACCGGCGGCCGCGGAGATAGTCGACCAACTGCGGGGTCGCACGCTTGCTGCGCCGTCGCTTGTGGTCTACGAGCTTGGCAATACTTGCTGGAAAAAATGCCGTCGCCACCCCGCGTCCGCGACGGGGCTGCGCAAGGCGCTGGCAACATTGCCCGAGCTCGAATTGCAGCTGCTGGAAGTCGAACCGATCGAGGTCCTGGAGCTGGCAGAGGCGCGCGAACTGACTTTCTACGACGCGGCGTATCTCTGGCTGGCGACCCGGCTGCGGGCCAGGCTGGTGACGCTCGATCGGCGCCTCGCGCAATCATTTGAGGGGGAGAGTCCGGCCTGAGGTACAATCCGCGGCCATTTTTTGGCCCCACGGAACCGATACGTGATTCAGAACCTGCGCAACATCGCGATCATCGCGCACGTCGACCACGGCAAGACCACGCTCGTCGACAAGCTGCTGCGCCAGTCGGGCACGCTCGACGCGCGCAAGCCCGTGACCGATCGCGTGATGGACTCCAATGCGCTCGAGCGCGAGCGCGGCATCACGATACTCGCGAAGAATACCGCGATCCGCTGGGGTGATTACCGGATCAACATCGTGGACACTCCCGGCCATGCCGACTTCGGTGGCGAGGTCGAGCGCGTGCTGTCGATGGTGGATTGCGTACTGCTGCTGGTCGATGCTGTTGATGGCCCGATGCCGCAGACCCGCTTCGTGACGCAGAAGGCGTTTGCGCACGGGCTTGCGCCGATCGTCGTGATCAACAAGATCGATCGTCCCGAGGCGCGCCCGGAATGGGTACTCAATCAGACCTTCGACCTGTTCGATCGCCTGGGCGCGAGCGAGCGGCAGCTCGACTTCCCGGTCGTATACACATCGGCACTGCGTGGCGTGGCCGGGCTCGATCCGGTGAATGTCGCCACCGACATGACGCCGCTCTTTGAAACCATTATTGCGCGCTGTCCTGCGCCGGACGTGGACATCGATGCACCGCTGCAGTTGCAGATCAGCCAGCTCGACTACTCGAGCTACGTGGGTGCAATCGGTATCGGACGGATCCGGCGCGGCACGATAAGGCGCGGCATGCCCATCACTGTCGTTGGTCGCGACGGTAAAGTTCGCAGCGAGCGCGTCGGCCAGGTGTTCGGCTTCCTGGGACTCGATCGCATCGAGACCGAGGAAGCACGCGCCGGCGACATCATTGCGTTCTCGGGTATCGAGGCGCCGAAGATCTCCGACACGATCTGCGACCCGGATGCTCCGGAAGCGCTGCCGCCGCTGGTCGTGGACGAGCCGACCATCAGCATGACATTCGAGACCAATACTTCGCCCTTGTTCGGGCAGGAAGGCAAGTTCGTCACGAGCCGCCAACTTCGCGAACGCCTGTTGCGCGAAATACTCGCGAATGTCGCGCTGCGGGTCGAGGAAACAGACGACCCGGACCGGTTTGTCGTATACGGCCGCGGCGAGCTGCACCTCGGCATCCTGATCGAGAACATGCGCCGCGAAGGCTACGAGCTCGCCGTGTCGCGCCCGCGCGTGGTCGTCAAGGAGGAGGGTGGCCAGCGGGTCGAGCCCTGGGAACAACTCACCGTGGATATTGAAGCGACCGCGCAGGGCGCCGTCATGGAAGCGCTCGGCGCGCGCGGCGCGGAACTTGCGGACATGATTCCCGATGGCAAGGGCCGCGTGCGGCTCGATTACAAGATTCCGTCACGCGGCATGATCGGATTCCAGACCGATTTTCGCACCATGACGAGCGGCACCGGGCTCATGTACCACGTGTTCGATCACTTCGGACCGGTGGTTGACAGGGACCTGACCGAGCGCACCGCCGGCGTGATGATTTCCAATGGCCGTGGCCCGGTGCTGGCTTATGCGCTTTTCAACCTGCAGGAACGTGGCCGGCTGTTTGTCGGGCCGGGCGACCTGGTCTACGAGGGCCAGATCGTCGGTGAGACGAGCCGCGAAGGCGACATGGTCGTCAATCCGCTGAAGGGCAAGAAGCTGACCAATATCCGCACTCAGAGCAAGGACGAAAACGTGCTGCTGACGCCGCCCATACGCATGGGTCTCGAGCAGGCGATGGAATACATCATCGACGATGAACTCGTCGAAGTGACGCCGAAGAACATCCGGCTGCGCAAGCGTCACCTGAGTGAAGGCCAGCGCAAGCGGGCTGAACGGGCCGGCTGAACATCCTGCCCGCGGCCGGCGCGGGGCGGGCCGCAATATCGGGTTGCGTGTCACGGACTGGCCCCCGTCGATTCGCGAACGCCGTCACGTTCCCCGGGAAGTCGTTCCCATAGCATCGGTTGCATTACGTCACATTCGAAGAATGCGGCGCAGGCGTGCGTGGGGTCATGGTGGCCAAGAAAGGTCCGGGCAATGTCGTGCGACTGAATGTGCTTGCGCCGAAGGCGGCCGGGCCGGCTGTGCATGCGCCGGCAGTCGCCCCGGAGCGTGAGCGCAGCGCAGCCGACATCCATCCGCTGCTGGAACAGCAGCTGCTGGAAGCCGCCGACACCGACGGCAAAATGCGGCTGCGCAAGCTGCTGTCGATCATTACGCGCCAGTACGAAAGCTACGAAAACGATCGCACGAGTCTCGAGACCGTCATGCGCCTCGCCTCGGACGAGGCGACCGCATTCACCGAGACGCTCGAACGCGAGGGCGTCGCCAGGCTGCAGGCGATTCTCGATCACGTCAAGGACGGCATTATTTCCTGCGACCATCGCGGTCGCATCGAAAGCGTGAATCGCACGGCTGAGCGTTTCTTCGGCGTTCGCCAATGTGACGTGCTGTCGGCCACGCTGGATACCCTGTTGCCGAATATCGCGGCCGGTGGCGACATCGGCCGGACGCTCGACGAGATGGCCGCAGCGCAGGAGAACACCCACCACGACCTGGCGGCGCGCGAAGTCGTTGCCAGGCACCGGCGCGGCGAACTGATGCCCGCCGAAGTCCTGGTCAGCAAGATGCTGACCAAGCGACGTCCGACTTACATCGTCTGCGTGCGCGACATGGCCGAGCGGTCCAAGGCCGAAGACGCGCTGAAGGACAGCGAGGCGCGCTACCGGGTGCTGGTCGAGAACGCACCTGAGGCCATCGTCGTATTCGACGTTGAAACGGGCCGCTTCGTGGACTGCAATGAGAATGCGGCCGAATTCTTCAAGATGACCCGCGAGAAGCTGCTGACCGTCGGACCGGAGGCAGTGAGTCCGCCCGAGCAGGCCGACGGCACGCCATCATTCGGAATCAGCCGCGGCCATGTGGAAAAAGCGCTATCGGGTGGCACGCCGGTCTTCGAATGGCTGCATCGCGATGCCGATGGCAACAATATCCCCTGCGAAGTTCGATTCGTCCGGCTTCCCAGTTCCACTGGCAGCCTGATCCGCGCGAGCATCACCGACATCACGGAACGCAAGCGCGCCGAGCTGATCGGGGCGGGCGAGCGACGCGCATTCGAGAAGATCGCATCCAGTGAGCCGCTTTCGGGTGCGCTGACGGCCATCACCGAGGTGGTCGAACGCGTGCTGCCGGACGCAATCTGCTGTATCCGGGTATACGACCCGGTTACGAGAACCCTGAGCCACGCGGCTGGACCCAGCCTGCCACGCGAATACGTTGCGCTGATGGACAATGTCCCGGCGGAGATCCGCTTCGGTTCCTGCGCCGCCGCAATCGCATTGCAGCGCCAGATCATCGTGCCGGACATCGCCAAGGACGCGCTCTGGGAGCATCGCCGCGACGCGGCTCTGCGCGCCGGCCTGCATGCCTGCTGGTCAACGCCGATCACCGGCGCCGATGGCCGGATGCTCGGAACCTTTGCGACCTACCTGAAGCGCACGCGCATGCCGTCGCGGCGCGATCTGGAACTTGTCGGGCGCATGGCCCAGCTGGCGCGCATTGCAATCGAACGGCGCCGCAATGAAGACGCGCTGCGTGAGAGCGAGCGCCGGTTCCGCGGCCTGTTCGACAATGTCGTGGAGGGTGTCTACCAGGTCACCATGGATGGCTACCTGCTGTCGGCCAATCCCGCGCTGATCGAGATGCTGGGCTATGACTCGCTCGATGAACTGCGCACCATCGGCTCGACCGAATCGCTGTATGTCGTGCCGGAAACGCGCCACCGGCTGATCGACAGGCTGATTACGGAAGGCGAACTGGTCGAGACTGAATACGACCTGAAGCGCAAGGACGGCACGATCATCACGATCACCGAGAATGCGCGGCTGAATCGTGATGAACGCAACCAGCCGACGGGCTTCGAAGGCACGGTCACCGACATCACGGAACGCAAGCGCGCCGAGCAGCGCTTCTACGAGCAAAAGGAACGTGCCGAGGTCACGCTTCAATCAATCGCCGACGCAGTGATCACGACCGACCGCGCGGGGACCATCGACTACGTCAACCCGATCGCCGAGAAAATGACGGGCTGGGATGCGCGGGAGGCCTGCGGCCGCAATGTCACGGACGTGGTCAAGCTGGTGGCGGATGGCAGTCTCGTGCCGATCGAGGATCCGGTCAGTCGCGCGCTCGTAACCGGCGAGCCGCTCAGCCTGGCTGACCAGACAGTGCTGGTGAGCCGCAATGGCACGGAGGTGCCGATTCAGGCGACCGTGGCGCCGATTCGCGATCGGAACGGTCATACGGCCGGCGCCGTCATGGTTTTCAGCGACGTCAGCCGCGAGCGCCGCATGAAGCGGCTGCTGTCCTACCAGGCGGCGCACGACGCGCTGACCGGGCTGATCAACCGGCGCGAATTCGAGACCCGGCTCAACTCTGCGCTCGAAGCTGCGCGTGCTGACCACAATGTGCGTCACGCGATGGTCTATGTCGATCTCGACCAGTTCAAGGTCGTCAACGACACCTGCGGGCATCCAGCCGGCGACCAGTTGCTGCGCCAGGTCACGGGCCTGCTGCAGACGCGCGTGCGTGCGAACGACGTACTGGCCCGCCTGGGCGGCGACGAGTTCGGCGTGTTGCTCGAGCACTGCACGCCGGAGCAGGCGCTGCGCATCGCTGACTCGCTGCGCCAGGCGATTCGCGATCTTCGGTTCACTTGGAGCGCCAGCACCCTGCAGATCGGCGCCAGCATCGGCATCGTCGAGATCAATCACAATACCGAGAGCGTCGCGACCCTGCTCTCGGCCGCCGACATCGCCTGTTATTCAGCCAAGGATGGCGGCCGCAACCGCGTGCAGGTATACGACCCGGCAAGCGCCTCGGCGCGTCATCGCGAGATGCGCTGGATGTCGCGGCTGACGAACGCCCGCGATGAAGGCCGCCTCGACATGGTGTTCCAGCCGATCGTCAAGATCTCGGGTACCGCGGACGCGAAGCCGCATTACGAATTACTGCTGCGCCTGCTGGACGAAACCGGCCAGACGGTTCTGCCCGATGAGTTCATTCCGGCGGCGGAGCGTTACAACCTGATGCCCTCGCTGGATCGCTGGATCATCGAGAAGGTGTTGCGCGACATCGTGCCCTCCACCAAAGACGGCGTCGAACAGGCGGAATTCATGGTCGCAGTCAATCTGTCCGGCACCACGCTGTCCGACCCGGGATTTCTCGAATTCCTGATCCATACGCTCGAGACCCACGAGCCGACGCCGGGTGTACTGTGCTTCGAAGTCACCGAGACGGCGGCGATCACCAATCTCGGGCACGCGAGCTACCTGATGCGCGAGGTGGCGAGCCGCGGCTGCCTGATCGCACTCGACGATTTCGGCAGCGGCCTGTCGTCATTCAACTATCTGCGCTCGCTGCCCGTGCACTTCCTGAAGATCGACGGGCAGTTCGTCCAGAATGTGGCCAATGACCGGATCGACCGCAGCATGGTCGAGGCGATCGTGCAGATCGGCAAGGCGATCGGTATCGAAACGGTCGCCGAGCGCGTAGAGACTCCGGAAGTGCTCGAGACGCTGCGCCAGATCGGTGTCGGCTA
>JAENJD010000074.1 GCA_016844605.1 Steroidobacteraceae bacterium | reverse complement strand
GGCTTGCCGGGCACAAAGTCGCAGATCGCCGCTTGCAATCGGGAGGCCCAGTCCGGCAGCCCGACGATCGCGCGCCGCAAGCCAAGCTCATCTCGCACCATGCAGACGATCTCTCGCAGCGTGAAACGATCGGGCCCGCAGAGCTGGTAGGATTCGCCGGTCGTTGCGTCATCGGCGAGTGCGTGCAGGAACGCCGCGACGACATCCTCGACCCAGACCGGCGCAAATCGCGCGCCGGGACACGCGAGCGGAAGGCCTCCCGGGATCATCCGCAGGAGCCCGGCAAACCGGTTCACGAAGTCATCGCCGGGGCCAAAAATCACCGACGGCTGAAAAATCGTCCAGCGCAGGTCCGGGCCCGATTCTTCCCGGACGATGCGTTCCGCGGCACCCTTGCTCGTCAGGTAATGGCTTGCGCCGCGATCCGCATCGGCGTTCAGCGCACTCATCTGCAGCAGGCGGCCCACGCGCGTTTGACGGCAGGCGCTGATGAGCTTGCCGGCTAGGTCGGCATGTACGCGCCGGAAACCGCTGCCGTCGCGGCCGCGTTCATTGAGGATCCCGACCAGATTGATGACCGCCTGCTGGCGGTCACAGAGGATGGCGAGCTGATCGGGATCGTGCACATCGGCGCCAAGGAGGCGCAGCGACGGGATCATCGCCAGGTGCTGCGCCCGGGCGGGGTTGCGGGTCGGCACGGTGATGCTCCAGCCCTGCCCCGCAAGCGCCGCGCACAGCCGCGTGCCGATAAACCCCGAACCACCCAGCACGCAGACCGATCGCGTTGCCATGGCGTGATTATACGGTGGGCAGCGGTGTGGCTGGCCTAGCGCAGAGGCAGGATCATCGACTGATTGCCGCGCTGCAGCTGGACCAGCATCGAGGTCTGGTCCTTGGTTACCTCGCGCAGCTGTGCCAGGCTCGCAATCCTGCTGCGATTGACTGCCACGATCCGGTCGTCTGCCTTGAGACCAGCCTGTTCTGCGGGACTTCCCGGCTGGACGCTGCGCACGATGACGCCACCGCCAGATCCCTCAGGCGCATCGGCCAGGTCGGCGCCGGCGAGCGCCGAATGGATGGCTGCTGCGTTGGCAAGCGTCGCGGGCTCGCGCAGCACGGCCTTGAAACTCTTCGGCTTGCCGTCCCGGAGCAGGTTGACCTCGACCGAGTCGCCGACCTTCATCATGCCGATTGAATTGCGCAGTTCCGCGGCGCCCTTGACCGGCTGGCCGCTGATGCTCGTGATGACGTCACCGGCCTGGATTCCGGCGCGCGCTGCGGCTGAGCCCTCGGTGACCTGCGAAACGAGCGCACCCTGCAGGTCATCGGCGAGGCCCAGACTCTTGCGGTAGTCCGGCGTCAGGCTCAACACCGAGACGCCGAGTTGGCCACGATTGACCGTGCCCGACTCGATCAGCTGCTCCATGATCGAGCGGACCATGTTCGACGGAATCGCGAAGCCGATACCCATGTTACCGCCCGAACGCGACAGGATCGCCGAGTTGATGCCGACCAGTTCGCCGCCCATGCTGACCAGCGCACCGCCGGAATTGCCGGGGTTGATGGCCGCATCGGTCTGGATGAAATCCTCGAAATTGTCGCGGTTGATACCGGAGCGACCCAGGGCGCTGACTATCCCTGAGGTCACGCTGTGCTGGAGCCCGAACGGGTTGCCGATCGCAATCACGAAATCGCCGACCTCGAGTTTCGAGGAATCCGCAAGATGGATTTCGGCGGGCAGGCGGCCTTCCTTGACCCGCAGCACTGCGACGTCCGAGCGCGCATCCACTCCCACAACCTCGGCCTTCAGCTCGCGTTCGTCGATCAGCGCGACCGTGATTTCGGTGGCGTTCTCGACCATGTGCGCGTTCGTGACGATGTAGCCGTTCTTCGTGTCGACGATGACGCCGGAGCCGGCGCTCCTGAACTCACGCTCCTGCGGTGCGGCATCGGGCGGCATGCCGAAGAAGCGCCGGAAGTTGGGGTCGTCGAAGAACGGATTGCGCTGCACGGCCATGGTTCCGCGCACGGCGATGTTGACGACCGCGGGCGCGACGCGTTTGATGACGGGTGCGAAACTCGGCTGCGGCATACCTTGCTGCTGCGTGATTGCAGCGACGGGCGCCAGCAGCGTGACGGTGGCGGCGACGGCGACGAAAAGCTGTCTCATGGGGCGGGACCTCTGGTGTTGCGGGATGTCTGACCGGAGCCGATTGCCACAAGTTCCGATGCGCGGCACGGCCATTTTTCCTGTGTGCGAGCGATTGCGCGCGCGGACTCCGCATGTTTTATGGCAAATTTGTACCTACCAGATATTGTGTTGCGCGAAAAATTGGCCCGGACGGCAAACGACCCGCCAGCCTGTCCGAAATAGCCTGAAGTGCGATTTGTAAGTAATTGAAATATCAGCATGTTTTTAGGGGTGTTTTTTGGGAAAGGAAATCCTTGACACCAACCGGTCTGCGAAAATAATTTAACAGCCCTGACACAACATCTGGTGGTCGCTGGTGCGAACACGGTGAGCGTCAGCAATAGAGTCAGGGAGCCTTGACGAACTCGATCCCACGCAGCGGCGTATAGCGCCGGGCAGGCCTCGATTTCTCCGGCATTCGTACAAGACCGCTGTATTCATGGGAGCGTCGCAGAGAAAATGAGCACCGCGGTCAAGATCGAGCCGAAGGACGTGGACCAGATATCGTTTCAGGAAGCTTCGCTCGACATTTGGGACCGGAAGTACCGGTTGATTGCCAAGGACGGTTCCCCGATCGACGTCACGATGGACGACACCTGGCGTCGTGTCGCGACTGCGCTCGCGGGCGTCGAGGACGAGCGCGTGCGCGAGCAATGGAACGAGCGCTTCCTGTGGGCGCTGCGCAAGGGCGCGATTCCGGCGGGCCGCATCATGTCGAATGCCGGCGCACTCGCGCACAAGCCCGCGACCTCGACCATCAATTGCACGGTCTCCGGCACGGTCCGCGACTCGATGGACGACATCCTGAACAAAGTCCATGAGGCGGGCCTGACGCTAAAGGCCGGTTGTGGCATCGGCTACGAATTCTCGACACTGCGGCCGCGCGGAGCCTATGTTTCCGGCGCCGGCGCGCATACCTCGGGCCCGATGTCGTTCATGGATATCTATGACCGCATGTGCTTCACCGTGTCCTCGGCGGGCGGCAGGCGCGGTGCACAGATGGGCACCTTCGACGTCGGTCATCCGGATGCGATCGACTTCATCCGTGCCAAGCGCGAGAACGGCCGGCTGCGGCAATTCAACCTGTCGTTGCTGGTGACCGACGAATTCGTCGAAGCCGTGCGCAGCGATCGCGAGTGGCTGCTCGCTTTCCCGCTGCCGGCGCGCGAATACGATCCCGAGCAGCACGATCTCGAGGACCGCCACAGTTTCGTGTGGCGCGAGTGGCCCGATACCGAGGGCTACGTGACCAACGAGGATGGCCTGGTCGCCTGCCGGGTCTACAAGACCCTTCCGGCGCGGCGCCTGTGGGACGTCATCATGACGTCCACCTACGATTTCGCCGAGCCGGGCTTCGTGCTGATCGACCGCGTCAACGAGATGAACAACAACTGGTGGTGCGAGAATATCCGCGCGACCAACCCCTGTGTAACGGCCGACACCTGGGTCCACACGGCAGCGGGTCCGCGTCAGGTCGCAGAACTCGTCGGCCAGCCATTCCTCGCGCGCATCGACGGCACCGATCACACATCCGGCCCGCAGGGATTCTTCCCGACTGGAACGAAACCCGTCGTGCGGCTCGAGACTGCCGAAGGCTATGGGCTGCGTCTGACGTCTGAACATCGCCTGCGGCGCGTCACGCGCTACACGCGCTGGGCGACGGAAACCGAGTGGTGCGCCGCCGGCGAGCTCCGGACCGGCGATCGCGTTCTGCTCAACGATCATCGCGCGGGTGCGGCCTGGGCGGGGGCGTACACGCGCGAGCAGGGGTACCTGCTGGGACTCCTGGTTGGCGACGGCACGCTGAAGGACGACAAGGCCGTGCTGTCCGTGTGGCAGCCGGCGGCGGTCGTAAATGGCATTGTGGAAGCCGGATACGGCGTGCACGCCGTGATGGCAGAGGCGCTGGCGGCGGCGGAAACGTTGCCGCACCGCGCCGATTTCACCGGCTGGCATGCGATTGCCGGCCGCGGTGAACGGCGACTGGTGCTCGGCGCACTGAAGTCTCTCGCCCTCGAGGTCGGCATGACCCCGGGCGACAAGCGCATCACGCCCACCATTGAGCGCGCTTCCTGCGAGTTCTACCGCGGCTTCCTGCGCGGGCTTTTTGACACCGACGGTTCAGTGCAGGGCAACCAGCAGAAGGGCGTGAGCATCCGGCTGGCGCAGTCGGATCTGCCGCGCCTCGAGGCCGCGCAGCGCATGCTGCTGCGCCTCGGCATTGCATCGCGGCTCTATCTCGATCGGCGCGTCGCAGGCACGTCGGAACTGCCGGATGGCCGCGCCACCTATGCCACGCAGGCGCAGCACGAGCTCGTCATTTCGGGCGAGAACCTGGCGCGATTCGCCGGGTTGATCGGTTTCGCCGACGCCCAAAAGGCCGCCCGGCTCGCCGGCCTGCTGGGAAGCTATCGGCGCACGCAGAACCGCGAGCGCTTCGTCGCGCGTGTGACGGCCGTGGTGCCGGATGGCGTCGAGACGGTCTATGACGTGCAGGTCCCCGGCATCAATGCCTTTGACGCCAATGGCCTGCATGCCCACAACTGTGGCGAGCAGCCGCTGCCGCCGTACGGCTCCTGCCTGCTCGGTTCCGTGAACCTGACGCGCTTCGTGCGCCAGCCATTCACCGACGAGGCGAAGTTCGACTGGGACGAATACCGCGAGGTCGTGCGCGTGTTCACGCGCATGCTCGACAACGTCGTCGAGATCAATGGCCTGCCACTCGGGCGGCAGCGCGAGGAAATCGCCCGCAAGCGTCGTCATGGCATGGGATTCCTGGGCCTCGGCTCGGCGATCACGATGCTCGGCATGAAATACGGCGCGCCTGAATCGGTCTCATTCACCGAGAATGTCGCGCGCGAGATGGCGATCGCCGGTTGGGAGGCAGGTGTCGCTCTTGCCCGCGAGAAGGGCCCCGCGCCGATCATGAATGAGGAATTCGCGGTCACCCGCGCGATGCTGCGCCGGCGCCCGGAGATGGCCCGTGATGGCTGGAAGGTCGACGATCGCGTGCCGGGCCGCGTGCTGCACGCACGGTATAGCCGCTACATGCGCCGGCTTGCGGAAACCGCGCCGGAACTCGTCAAGGAAGTCGAGACCGTAGGCGCGCGCTTCACGCACCACTCGTCGATCGCGCCGACCGGCACGATCTCGCTGTCACTCGCGAACAACGCGTCGAATGGCATCGAGCCCTCGTTTGCGCACCACTATTTCCGCAATGTGATCCGCGAAGGCAAGAAGTCGAAGGAGCGCGTCGACGTCTATTCCTTCGAGCTGCTGGCTTATCGCGAGATGGTCAACCCGCGCGCCATGCCCGGCTCGACAACGGCCGGCGAACGCCTGCCGGATTACTTCATCACCGCCGAGGACATCGGGCCGCGCGAGCACGTGGACATACAGGCCGCGGCGCAGAAATGGGTCGATTCATCGATCTCGAAGACCGCGAATGTGCCGACCGATTTCCGCTACGAGGAATTCAAGGACATCTACCTGTACGCCCATGAGAAGGGGCTCAAGGGCTGCACGACATTCCGCTTCAATCCGGAGGCGCACCAGGGCGTGCTGGTCAAGGAAGATGACCTCAAGAACACGACCTATGTGTTCACGCTGGAGGACGGCAGCGAGGTCGAGGCCAAGGGTGACCAGGAGATTGAGTACGACGGCGAAGTGCATACGGCCGCGAACCTGTTCGATGCGCTGAAAGAAGGCTACTACGGCAGGTTCTGAAGGCGGGGCAAGGATCATGGACATAAGCAGAATCAAGTTCGACAAGAAGATCGTGAAGTACCGGGTGCAGAAGCCCGATACGGAAAAGGCGGTTGCCGGCCAGCCGCGCGAGGGCAAGGCCCGCAAGGACGGCGGCGGCAAGGTTGTGTGGATGCACGAGAAGCTCGAGCGTCCCGAGGTGCTGATCGGCTCGACCTACAAGATCAAGACCCCGGTCTCCGATCATGCGATGTACCTGACGATCAACGACATCATGCTGAATGAGGGCACCGAGCACGAGCATCGCCGGCCGTTCGAGATCTTCATCAACTCGAAGAATCTCGACCATTTCCAGTGGATCGTCGCCTTGACGCGGATCATCTCGGCCGTATTCAGGAAGGGCGGCGATGTCGTGTTCCTGATTGAGGAGCTCAAGGCGGTCTTCGACCCGCGTGGCGGCTACTGGCAACCGGGCGGCAAGTTCATGCCGTCGATCGTGGCCGAGATCGGCTACGTCGTCGAACGGCACCTGCAGTCCATCGGCCTGATGAAGGTGCCCGAGATGGACGCGGCGCGCCTGCAGCTGATCGAGACCAAGCGCAATGAATGGGAACAGCGCAATCGCCAGACGGATGCATTCGCCAAGAGCAGCTATCCCGAGGGCGCTCAGCTTTGCGTGAAGTGCAATACGGCAGCGGTCGTCATGATGGACGGCTGCATGACATGCCTCGCCTGCGGCGAGTCGAAGTGCGGCTAGTTGGAATGATTTTGATCCACGCGCGTGCCGGGTCCCCGCCCGGCGGCACCTGACAGCAGGCGCTGCGCGTGAACTCCCAGGCGGCCTCCGGGCCGCCTTTTTTCCGGCGACCCGGGGGCAACAGGATGCGAACGCTGATACTGCTCGCGCTCGCGGTGACCGCGGCCTGTACGACGCAGCGCATTTACCCGGATCCTGGGTCGTCGCCGGAAGCGGGCGCGATCGTGCGTGCCGATCCCGCGTTCTCTGCCGGGCTGCCGGTGCAGGTGCGCTTGCGAATGGCGGGGGACCGGAGGATTTCGCTGGGCGCGAGCGCGATCGAGCTGCCGCCGGGCCGGCATTCCCTGCTGGTGGATTGCCGCGTGCTGGAGAGCGGCGTGACACGCCGGTTCGTGGTCGAGGCCGATCTCGAGGCCGGCCGCGAATACCGCCTGGTGGCGCGGGCATCGTCGCGAAATTGTGATGCGGTCGAATTGATCGAGCAGTGAGGGGCGACTGCCAGCCGGTGGCGCTATACTCTCGCGCCGAATGGCCCATGTATTGCTCAAATCAGTATTTCTCGCGGCGCTGCTTGCGTTGCCCGTTACCGCCGACTCGATTTCCGAGCGGGTTGCGCCGGGGGGCATGCTGCTGGCGGCCGACCGCGTGATCGTGCACAAGTCTGAGCGCCGCATGGAGCTTAAACGGAATGGCCGCACGATCGCGAATTACAAGGTCTCCCTCGGCCTCAATCCGAATGGTCACAAGCAGCGCGAGGGCGACTTCCGCACTCCGGAAGGCAGCTACCGGCTGACACGCCGCAACGCGCGCAGTGAATTTTTCCTTTCGGTACTGGTCTCCTATCCCGAGCCCACCGATGTCGCGCTCGCGCGCCGCAACGGCTGGTCGGCCGGCGGGCTGATCATGGTGCATGGCCTGCCGAACCTGCCGAAGTACCCGCGCGACCGCTACCTGAACACCGACTGGACCGACGGCTGCATCGCGCTGTCTAATGAGGACATGCTCGATTTCTGGTTGCTTACCGGATCCGGTACGCCGATCGAGATCCAGCCGTGATTCCCGCGACTGAACGTGACCTGGCAGCCGTCGTGCATGCGCGGGTGTCGCCAAAGGGCGTGCTCGAGAATCTTTCGCAGCAGGAAGTGGACAAGCTGCTGGATCGCGGACAGGGCGGCCTCTATCCGCTGTTCCGGCGCTGCGCGCTCGCGGTGCTGAATTCCGGCACGCTGATCGACGACGCGCGCCTGATCTTCGACGCCTACAAGGATTTCGAGCTGCGCATCATGCGCGAGCCCTGGGGCATCAAGCTCGAGATGCACCACGCGCCAGGCAGTGCATTTGTGGACGGCGAAATGATCCGCGGCGTCAAGGAACACCTGTTCGCCGTGCTGCGCGACATCGTGTACACGCACAACGAGATCGTCGCGCGTTTCGACCTGCGCGACCCGGCCGGCGTGACAAATGCGATCTTCTGCATCCTGCGCAATGCGCGCGTGCTCGACCACAAGGGTCGGCCTGACCTGGTGGTCTGCTGGGGCGGGCACTCGATCCCGCGCGAGGAGTACGACTACACCAAGAAGGTCGGCTACGAACTCGGCCTGCGTGGCCTCTCGGTCTGCACCGGATGCGGTCCGGGTGCGATGAAGGGCCCGATGAAAGGCGCAACGATCGGCCACTCGAAGCAGCGCATCCGGGACGGGCGCTACATCGGCGTCACCGAGCCGGGCATCATCGCCGCCGAGCCGCCGAATCCGATCGTCAACCAGCTCGTGATCCTGCCGGACATCGAGAAGCGCCTGGAGGCATTCGTCCGCCTCGGTCACGGCATCATCGTATTCCCGGGCGGCGCCGGCACGGCTGAGGAGATCCTCTACCTGCTGGGCATCCTGCTGGAGCCGGCCAACGCCGAGCAGAAATTGCCGCTCGTTTTCACCGGTCCGCGCGAGAGCGCGGCCTATTTCGAGCAGCTGGACCGTTTCATCGGACTGGTGCTCGGTCCCGAGGCGCAGAAGCGCTACCGGATCATCATCGCGGACCCACCCGAGGTCGCGCGCGAAATGCAGCGCGGTTTCGACGCCGTGCGCCGCTCGCGGCGCCGCGCCGGTGACGCCTACAACTTCAACTGGCTGCTGCAGATCCCGCCGCCGTACCAGCAACCATTCGAGGTCAGCCACTCGGCGATGTCAGGACTCTCGCTCTCGATGCAGCAGCCGGTGCACGAGCGCGCCGCGAATCTGCGTCGCGCTTTTTCCGGCATCGTGGCCGGCAATGTCAAGGAGCAGGGCATCCGGCTGATCGAAGAGCACGGCCCGTTCGTGATCCACGCCGACAAGCAGATCGCCAGGCCGCTCGACGAATTATTGCGGGCATTTGTCTCACAGGGGCGTATGAAACTGGTCGGCGAGTACCGCCCCAGTTACCGTATCGCCTGAACCCATCGCATCGCGGGGTTGTGCTGCCCGCGACCTGTGACCCAGTTCCTGTTTCGGCCGCTGTGCCCCGCGTAACTTGTGTGGCATGGCGCGTCATCAGGTCTCACAACTGTGACGGATATCAAGCTGTCTGCCGGAGCCGGAGATGGCCGGACGGACCGTGGCGGTGCGGATGTCCCGCCGCGCGTGCCGCGCCGCGGCGCCGCAGTCAGCCGCCACGGCACCATTTCGCGCGAGCTCACCAAGTACTCGAACTACAAGTCGTGGGCCGACAAGGTCCGCACCGCCTGGCGCAGCGAGAACGGCGAAGAGCCGGTCGAACCCCCACCGGGCACCGGCCGGCGCTGAGCGCACGGCCACCACCAGAAATGGAAAGAATCGCGCAGCTGTTTGACGAGCTGGATGACCTGGTCTGCGCGCTGCGCCATCGCCTGGGTCTCTGGCCTGCCGCGAGCCGCAACCGCCGCGCCTGAACCGGCGCGGGCGCGCCGCCCCTGCCCTTGATTCCAAGAAACCTCCGATTGACTCCCGCGCCTCATGCGGGAGTCAATCAGAGGTTCCCTGATCCATGCCACCATTGGCAGACTCCGATCGCCAGGAGGCGCCGATGAGCGAGCACGCGACCGAAACCCGGGGGTTTCAGGCCGAAGTCAGCCGTTTGAT
>JAENJD010000121.1 GCA_016844605.1 Steroidobacteraceae bacterium | reverse complement strand
GGCGAAAACGCGGTCGCGGGCTTTGACTGGTAAAAGCCGAAGCCCTTGGCCAGTTCCGCCGGGATCAGGTTCCTGAGCGACCAGTCGTTGACTAACATCAGCAGGATGATATGCGTCCGCGCGGCTTGCGCATCCGTGCCCATCGGCACGTCGTTTGTGATGACCGCGACCTCACCCTCGAGATCGATCCCCATGTCCTCATTGGCGAATGGAACATCAGCTGTCGGCGGCAGCAGATCGTCCGAGCCGCCCTGATAGACGAGCGGATCGGTCCAGAATGACTCGGGCATGGTCGCGCCGCGCGCCTTGCGCACGAGCTCGACGTGATTGACATAGGCGCTGCCGTCCACCCAGTGATGGGCGCGCGGCAACGGCGACAAGGCGCGCGCCGGATCGAATGCGGAGGACTCCGCACTGCCCGCCTCGAGCGAGCGTGAAAGCTGCTCGAGGGCCGGTGCCTTGTGCTCCCAGTCATCGAGCGCTGCCTGCAGGGTCTGCGCGATGCCGGAGGCATGGGCAGCGCGCGACAGATCGCGGCTGACGACCGCGAGCCGGCCGTCGCGGCTGCCATCCGCGAGCGTCGCCAGTTTCATTTAGCCGCGCCCTTCCAGCTGTCCACGTAGCCCTGCCATTCGACCGATGTGGCGGCCGCACCGACCTCGAGCGCGTCGCGGGCGTCCACCATCAAAGCGTACTCGTCGGTTGCGGGCTTGGTCTGTACCAGCATGCGCTCGAGCGCCTTGGGATGCGGGCCATGCGTGAAGCCGCCCGGATGCAGCGTCATCATGCCCGGGTGGATGTTGTCGCGGCTGAAGAAATCGCCCGCGTGATAGAAGATGACCTCGTCGTAATCGTCGTTGTTGTGGAAGAACGGAATCTTGATCGCGCCGGGATCGGTTTCGAAGGGTCGCGGGGCGAAAGTGCAGACGACAAAGCGATTGCCGAGGAATGTCGTGTGGGCGGACGGCGGCAGGTGATAGCGATGGCTCATCAGGGGCCGGATATCGCGCACATTGATGCGGCAGACGGAGAGATCGCCATGCCAGCCGACGGCGTCCAGCGGGTTGTAAGGAAAGGTCGCCGTCGAGACGCGGCCATGCCGCTTGATCGCGACCCGCCAGGACTTCTCGTCCTGCTGCGCGCGGAATGCATCATCGATTCGCGGCGTATCGAGCATGGCCGGGTCGAAGATCGCGTGCGGGCCGAGCAGGCCCTTGTCCGGCAGCATATATGAGGAGTTGGTCGCCTCGATCATCAGGGCAACAACCGGCTCGGCACAGTCCAGACGCCACATCGTGCCGCGCGGCACGACGATGTAATCACCGGCGCCAAAGTCAAGGCGCCCGAAATCGCAGAACAACTGGCCACGCCCGCGGTGCACGAACAGGAGCTCATCTCCATCGGCATTGCGCACCAGATGGTCCATGGCGCCGCTCGCACGCCAATGGCGAATGCGGCAATGCGCGTTGTGCAGCACGTCATCCGCAGTCCAGGGGCTGGCTGCGACGGCATCGAGCTTCGTGAGATCGAATGCATGCGGCCGCAGCGGGCCTTCGAAGGACGACCAGGCGGTCGGCGGATGGCGGTGGTGGAAGAAGGCAGCCGGGCCGAAGAATCCTTCCTTGCCCATCTCGCGCTCGTAAGTTCCCGGCGGCAGGTCGCAATGCGCCTGCCGCGAGGCCTTGCCCTCGACATGGGGAAAACTGATGTAACGCTTCATTTCGTCAATTTAGTTTCAAATGCAACTAATGGCAAGCAAGAGTTGGGAACCTCTGATTGACTCCTGCGTGAGGCGCGTTACGCGCGCGCGGGGGCGCGACAAGGCGCGAGCAGAAGTCCCATAGCCGGGACTATGGACGAGGCGAGCAACGCGGTCGCGCCCCCGCCCGTGCGTAACCCACAGGGACCGGGCGATTTTCGTCCCTGGCGGCGTCGCTCGTCGCTCATGTATCACGATACAAATCGCTCCTCGCTTCTTGCCAGGAACAAAAATCGCATACGGTCGCGCCCACGCAGGAGTCAATCAGAGGTTCCCTAGCGCTCCATGATGGCCGTCACACCCATGCCGCCGGCGGTGCAGACCGAGATCAACCCGCGCCCCGAACCGCGCTCCGCCAGGAGCTTCGCAAGGGTCGCGACGATGCGCGCACCGGTCGCCGCAAAGGGATGGCCGACCGCCACCGAGCTGCCCTTGACGTTGAGCTTCGCGCGGTCGATGGAGCCCAGTGGCTCCGCGAGGCCGAGCCGGTCGCGGCAGAACTCCGGCGACTCCCAGGCTTTCAGCGTGCAAAGCACCTGCGCCGCAAAGGCTTCATGGATTTCGTAGAAGTCGAAGTCCTGCAGGCGGATGCCGGCATCGGCCAGCATGCGCGGCACCGCGTAGGCGGGGGCCATCAACAGGCCCTCGCCGCCGACGAAATCGACCGCCGCGACCTTGCCGTAAGTCAGCCTGGCCTGCACTGGCAGATTGCGCGCGCGGGCCCAGTCCTCGCTCGCCAGCAGCACGGCGGCCGAACCGTCGGTCATCGGCGTGCTGTTGCCGGCGGTCAAGGTGCCGTCCGCCGCGAACGCGGGCCTGAGCTTCGCGAGTTTCTCGAGGCTTGTATCGCCGCGGACATTGTTGTCGGTCTTGAGACCGAGATAGGGCACGACCAGGTCCGACATGAAGCCGTCGGCCCAGGCCTTGCTCGCATTGCGGTGGCTCGAGAGCGCGAGTTCGTCCTGCTCGCCGCGACCGATCCGCCAGCTGCGCGCCATCTGTTCGCAATGCTGGCCCATGGACATGCCGGTGCGCGGCTCATTGACGCCCGGCAGCACCGGCTTGAAGTGCCTCGGCCGCAGACCGAACCAGGGCCTGATGCGTTCGCCGAAGCTGCGCGCGCGAAAGCTACGGAGCATCAGCTGCTGGTATTCGCGCGAAAACACGACTGGCGGGTCACTGGCCATGTCCACGCCGGCCGCAATGCCGGCGTCGATCTGGCCAAGCGCGATCTTGTTGCCGATCAGGATCGCGGCCTCGAGACTCGTGCCGCAGGCGCGCTGCAGGTCCATGCCGGGAGTCTCCGGCGCCAGGCCCGAGCCGAGCACGGATTCGCGCGCCAGGTTCCATTGGCTGGAATGCTTGGTCACGGCGCCGGCGATGACATCGCCAAGGCGCTCCCCGCGCAGTTCGAAGCGATCGACGACGGCCGCGAGCGATGCAGTGAGCAATTCCTGGTTGCCGACCGTGGCGTATGCGCCATGCGCCCTGGCGAAGGGGATGCGAGCGCCGCCGACGACAGCGACCTGCCTCAATTTCGATCCGACCAGCATGGTGGTTCTCCGGTAGGCGCTTGCGCGCAGCGTGATCCGGTAGAATGCCAGCATCCACACCAGCCCGCCACGGCGCGGCTTCCCTCGCGCCATGTCCGACCCCGGCAGATTCAGCAACTCATTT
>JAENJD010000073.1 GCA_016844605.1 Steroidobacteraceae bacterium | reverse complement strand
CGAACGAATTTTTCCTTAGCCACGACTCACCTCTGTCTTCACTATCGTTATGGAGCCCACGACCGGAATCGAACCGGTGACCTCGTCCTTACCAAGGACGTGCTCTACCGACTGAGCTACGTGGGCCCTGGTCCACCCGTCTGGAGCGGGTGGTGGGAATCGAACCCACGTCATCAGCTTGGAAGGCTGAGGTTCTACCATTGAACTACACCCGCATTCCTTCACGCCGCGAACACGCAGGTTTCGTGGGTCGCCAATGGCCAAGCCACCGTGGTTGATTTCATCAACTGGTGGAGGGGGTAGGATTCGAACCTACGAAGGCATAAAGCCAGCAGATTTACAGTCTGCCCCCGTTGGCCGCTTGGGTACCCCTCCCAAAAATGAGCCGCGTATTTTCGGGCCGGACGGCCGTTGTGTCAACGCAAAAAAGACGGCTAAGTGCCTGATCCGGCCTAGGGATGGGACAGCTGCAGCCCCCAGCCCCTGGCGAGGAGAACGGAGACCAGCGGCAGGAGCAGCATGAGCCCCATTTGCAACGCGATACTCCCCCTCACGCGCTCGAGCTCGCGGGTCAGTGGCGCAAACGTGGGAGCGGTCCTGGCCTCGCGGCTCCAGCGGATGAATTGCAGGGTCGGGAACACGGCGATCAGGCCGATCGCGACGAACAGGGCAATCTTCAGCCAGAACAACCGGTTGGCGAGGTAGTAGGCTGTGTCCTGGCCGAAGTAAAGCACCCTCGCGAGCCCCGTGGCGAGGCTACCGATCAGGGCCAGGTAATAGCCCAGATCCACCGTCCCCAGCAGCCGGACCTGAAGGCGATCCGGGATGCGCCGGCACAGCCAGTACTCGGAAAGCAGCAGGCCAGCCGCCAGGCCGGCCGCTATCAGGTGCAGCCAGGCGAAGAGCGCTGCGGCCACCGGAGGCCCGGCCAATCTCAGCTCCCCACGAGACGCACGAAGCTCGCCGCGTCGATATTTGCGCCGGAGACGATCAATCCGACCCGGCGCCCGGCAAGCCGGTGGCGCAACGGCCCCAGCAATGCCGCGGTCGCTGCGGCACTCGCCGGCTCGACCGCCAGATGCGCCTGTTCCAGCAGGAAACGCATCGCGGCGATGAGTTCCTGGTCGGTGACCCGCACCAGCTCGTCGATGTTGGCGCGGCACAGGGCATACGACATCGGTGTTGCAAAGGGCGCGCCAAGACTGTCGGCGATGGTTGCGACTTTCTCGATTGCGGCCGGGCTGCCTGATGCAAAACTCCGGTGCATCGAGTCGGCCCCGAAGGGCTCGACGCCGAAAACTTCGCAATCTGGCCGCATCAGCTTGACCGCCGTGGAAACGCCTGATGCCAGCCCGCCGCCGCCGATCGGCACGATGACCGCGTCGAGATCCGGCACCTGCTCCATGAATTCGACTCCGAGCGTGCCGGTGCCGAGCGAGACGCGCAGGCCTTCATAAGGATGGATAAATGCGCGCGATTCCGATTCCTGGATTTCCTTGACGCGTCGGAATCCTGCGTGGACATCGGCCGTGAGCTCGACCTCTGCGCCATAGAGGCGGCATTGCGCAATGCGGAACGGATTCGCACTCGCTGTCATCACGACTTTTGCGTTCGTTCCCAGGCAACGCGCGGCGTAAGCCGTCGCGATCGCGTGATTGCCCGCACTGATCGCGCAGACTCCGTGCGCCAGTTCCGCCTTGCTGAGGGCGAGCACATTCAGGAGCGCGCCGCGCGGCTTGAAACTGCCGGTGCGCTGGAAAAGTTCCAGCTTGAGGTGCGCGCGCGTGCCGGGTGCGAACGCGGCTTCGACTGCCGGGCCGGACAACTGCTGGACCGGCGTCGTGAGTACACGATTGCCAAGCTCGGCGCGCGCTGCACGAATGTCGGCTAACGCCAGTCCTGGCATGGCCTCCGGATCTGCATTCATGGCTCGGCATGGTATCGGATCGGCCGGTACGGGCCGCTGTCGACCGGCCTGTTTTTGCACTGCAAGAACAGGCTTGGCGCCAATGCTTTCCTCCCCCGGCGCGGGGCCGCATACTCGGTCCGGAGTCCACTCCAGGCAATTGAACAAAGGCGGGAATCGGGAGATGGAGCGCCGTCTGCATACGCGACATCGTGCTCGTGCCACGGTCTACATGATCGTGCCCGGACGGCGGGGTGCGCTTTGCAAGGCCTGCAACCTCAGTGCCAATGGGGTTTTTGTCGAGACCCGGAATCTCGGGCTCGCAAAAGGATCGATCGTCGAACTGGCGTTCGCGATCAACCTGGGCGCAGTGACCAAGATCCACCGTCGCCAGGCCGTCGTCGCCCATGTCTCGCACGGCGGCACCGGGCTGCGGATGGAAAGCTACGCAGTGCGTTGAGCCGCAGGCGAGACAATATTTCCATGTCGGGTGGGGTTCCTGGTGCCCGGCCGCGCCCGGGGCCCTCCCCTTTGTTCCGGTAGCCTGACAAATCGAAGATAACCGGCCGCTATCAGCAGAGGGTCATTGATCATTTACCGGCTGGGCCCGACCACGTCCAAGCTGGTACACCGACAACGGGGACATCCATGGCGCAAATCTACGACAACATCCTGCAGACCATTGGCCGCACGCCGCTGGTGCGGCTCAACAAGATCGGCCGCGACCTGCCCGGCCGCATCGTCCTGAAACTCGAGTTTTTCAATCCCTGCGCGAGCGTCAAGGATCGGATCGGTGTCAGCATGATCGAAGCGCTGGAAAAGCAGGGGCGCATCGGGCCCGATACCGTGCTGGTCGAACCGACCAGCGGCAATACCGGCATCGGGCTCGCGTTCGTCGCGGCGGCCAAGGGCTACAAGCTGGTGCTGACGATGCCGGAGACGATGAGCATGGAACGCCGCCGCATGCTGCAGGCCTTCGGCGCGGAACTGGTGCTGACGGAGGGCGCCAAGGGCATGAAGGGCGCGATGGCGCGCGCCGCGGAAATCGTCGCGAGCGACCCGAAGCGCTTCCTGCTGGTCGGCCAGTTCACGAATCCTGCCAATCCCGAAGTCCACCGCCGCACGACGGCCGAGGAAATCTGGAACGACACCGACGGTGCCTGCGACATCCTGATCTCTGGCATCGGCACCGGCGGCACGATCACGGGCGTCGGCGAAGTCATCAAGAAGCGCAAGCCGGAATTCCGTTGCGTTGCGGTTGAGCCCGCGGCGAGCCCGGTGCTCTCCGGCGGCCAGCCGGGACCGCACAAGATCCAGGGCATCGGCGCGGGATTCATCCCGGAGATCCTGAACCCCAAGGTCATCGACGAGGTCGTCCAGGTCACCAACGAGCAGGCCGGCGAGTACGCGCGCCTGCTCGGGCGCGAGGAAGGCATTCTGGTCGGCATCAGCTCCGGTGCCGCGCTCTACGCCGCGCTGCAGGTCGCAACACGCGAGGAAAATCGTGGCAAGCTGATCGTCGTGATCATCCCGAGCTTCGGCGAACGCTATCTTTCGACCTGGCTCTATGAAGAGGCACCCCCCAGTGCGCCGCGCATCGTCCCACTCGCCTGAATCCGCCGCCGCTGGCGATCATGCCGCGCTCGCCAAGGCGCTGACGGTGCCGGGCGACGCGGCGGATTTCCAGGTGCTGCGCATGGGCACCTGGCCCGATCGTACCGCCGTGCTTTCGTCCATCGACCGGCTGCACCGGCTGCTGATCGCGGAGACGCTGCGCGCGACGGATGACGAGAGTCCGGAACGGCGCATCGAGCGCGAACTGGATGAAATCGAGGGGGTGCTCGCCGCGCAGATCCGGCTGGCCCTGGAGTTTCCCGCGCGTCTCGGGGAAGCCGCCGCGCAGGACCCGGCAGCGCTCGACGCCAAGGCCGGCCGTCTCGCCCGCGAGCTGCTCGTTCAGTCGCCGCGACTGCGCGAGCGTGTGTTCGAAGACGCGCGTGCGGCCTGGCGCGGCGATCCGTCCTGCCGCCACCCGATCGAGGCGCTGTATGCGTTCCCCGGCATCTTCGCGGTGACGCGGCACCGGATCGCGAACATCCTCTACCACCTGGAGGTGCCTCTTCTGCCCCGCCTGATCGCGGAGAACGCGCACCACCGCACCGGCATCGACATCCATCCGGGCGCGACCATCGGCCGCGAATTCTTCATCGACCATGGCACCGGCATCGTGATCGGCGAGACCGCCGTGGTCGGCAACCGAGTGACGCTCTACCAGGGCGTCACGCTCGGCGCCAAGAGTTTTCCGGTGGACGCCGAGGGCCGCCTCGTGAAGGGCCTGCCCCGCCATCCCATCATCGAGGATGACGTGACCATCTACGCGAGCGCGACGGTGCTCGGCCGCGTCACGGTCGGGCGCGGCAGCGTGATCGGCGGCAACGTCTGGCTGACTCACAGCGTGCCACCGAACTCGCGGGTATCGCAGGCGGCACCATTGCAATCAGGCTTCGAGCACGGCGCAGGCATCTGAGGGGTCCGTGCGCCGCCCCCTTTCCCGCCGCGAATTCACGCGCCTCGCGGCCGCCGCAGGCGCCGTGGCGATCATCCCTTTCGGAAGCGCCACATCCCAGGTCCGCTTCAGTTCCTATCCGTTCCAGCTCGGGGTCGCCTCGGGCGATCCGTCCGCCGACGGCTTCGTGATCTGGACGCGGCTCGCGCCCGAGCCCTTCGTGCCCGAAGTCCTGGGCAATACGATCTATGAACTTACCTGGGAAGTGGCAGAGGACAGGGCCTTCTCGCAGATCCGTGCGAGCGGCACGGGCCTCGCGCGCGCGCACCTCGCGCACGCCGTCCACGTCGAAGTCGGCGGCCTCGAACCGGGCCGGGAATACTTCTACCATTTCCGCATCGGGAAATATGAAAGCCCGACCGGGCGCGCGCTGACCTGCCCGGCAGGCGAGAACGCTGGCCCCTTGCGCTTCGCGGTCGCTTCCTGCGCCCACTATGAGCAGGGATTCTTCTCGGCCTATCGCTACATCGCGGACGACAAGCCCGACCTGGTGCTGATGCTCGGTGACTACATCTATGAAGACGCCTGGGGCGAGCGGCGCGTGCGGCTGTTCGACACGCAGGAAGCAAACACGCTGACGGATTATCGCCACCGCTACACCCAGTACCGCACGGATCCCGACCTGCAGGCCGCGCATGCGGCCTGCCCGTGGCTCGCGATCTGGGACGATCACGAAGTCGACAACGATTACGCGGGGCTCACGGGCGAAAACGAGATCTGTGGCGGCGAAGGCGTGCGGCAATCATTCCCCGGCCGGCGCGCCGCGGCCTACCAGGCTTACTTCGAGCACATGCCCATTCGGCCTTCGCGCCTGCTGCCCGGCGTGGCGGCGCGGCTCTACGGCACCGTCGACTGGGGAAATCTCGCGCGCTTCTATCTGCTCGACACCCGCCAGTACCGCTCCGTGCAGGCCTGCCAGAACCCGCCGACGCCCTGGCGCTGCGACACCGAGCGTGGGAAGAAAATCCTTTTCAGCGGCGCCGGCGGCGGCAGCTTCGTGAATCCGGAGGAGCCGGCCTGCAAGGCGGCGCTCGCGGATCCCGCGCGCACCATGCTGGGTGCCGAACAGGAGCAGTGGCTCGATAGCGCGCTCGCTGAGAGCCGCGCGGCATGGAATGTGCTGACGCAGGGCGTCATGTTCGTCACGATCAAGGAAAGCTGGAACGATTCGCCGAGAATATTCTCCGACGCCTGGGCGGGCTACCCACCGGCGCGCGAACGCCTGCTCGCCTCGCTGGCCCGTCACAAGACCGCGAATCCGCTCGTGCTGACTGGCGACATCCATTCCTTCTGGGTCAACGAGGTCGCGAATGCCGCCGGCCGGCCATTCGGCGTCGAACTGGTGACCTCGTCGATTGCGACGACCACCAGCGACAAGTCGCAGATGCTGCCGCTGAATCCGCAGGTTCGGTTTCACGAGGGTTTGCACAACGGCTACATCCGCTGCGATCTCAATCGAGACAAGCTACATGCGGACATCGTCGCGATCGACGACCGGCTCGACCCGCGCAGTGGGCGGAGTGTGCTTGCGAGCTTTGAAGTGCGTGCAGGGGACCCGCACGCGCACCGCATCTAGCCGCGGATGCAGTTCAGGTAGAGCCGCTCGAAATCTGCGAGCGTCATCGGTAGCGGATTTCCGCCAGTCGATGGATCGGCGAGCGCCTGCGGCGCGAAGGCCTTCGCATGTTCCTCGCGCACGCCGAGACCGCCGAGCGTCGGCGGGATTCCGATGGTCGCGCGCAACTCCAGTATCCAGTCGAAGAAACCGTCGTAGCTTTGGCGCTTGAGACCGAGCCAGGCGGCGACCCGCGCCAGGCGCTGCTCGATCGCGCGCCGGTTCCAGGTGAGCACATAGGGCATCACGACCGCATTCGTGAGTCCATGGTGCGTATCCAGATTCGCGCCGCAGGGATGACTCAGGCTGTGCATTGCGCCCAGGCCCTTCTGGAACGCCGTTGCGCCCATTGAGGACGCGATCAGCATGTGCGAGCGCGCCTCGAGATCGCTGCCGTCGGCCACCGCGCGCGGCAGGAAATCGTGAATGAGGCGCATGCCCTCGACCGCGATGCCATCCGCCAGCGGATGGTAGAACGGAGCGCAATAGGCCTCGAGGCAATGCGACAGCGCGTCCATGCCGGTCGCCGCGGTGATTTTCGGCGGCAGGCCGACCGTCAGTTCCGGATCCGAGATCACGACGCCCGGCATCATCTTCGGGTGGTAGATGATCTTCTTCGTGTGATCGCGCAGGTCGGTGATCACGGAAGCGCGGCCAACCTCCGAGCCGGTACCCGCCGTCGTCGGCACGGCAACCACCGGCGCCATGCCGGCGACATCGACGCGCGTCCACCAGTCCTCGCGATCCTCGAAATCCCAGATTGGCCGCTTCTGACCGGCCATCAGCGCGATCGCCTTGGCGGCATCGAGCCCGCTGCCGCCGCCGAAGGCGATCACGCCGTCATGGCCGCCCTCGCGATAGGCACGCACGCCGTCGATGACGTTCTGCTCGATGGGATTTGATCGCACGTCGGAGAACACAGCGCAATGCAGGCCCGCCGCACCGCAGATCTCCACCGCGTTCGCGATCATCGGAAGCTTTGCGAGACCGGGATCGGTCACCAGCAATGGCCGGCGAATTCCAAGTGAGGCACAGGCCTCCGCCAGCTTGCCGATATTGCCCGCGCCGAACAGGATCCTGGTCGGGTAATTCCAGTTGCCCTTGAGTGTCATGATGGCCTCAGGTCGTCTTCAGGCGCAGATGATAGGACTTCGGTCGTGTCAGGTGTTCGTAGCCGACGCGTGACAGCGTGCAGCCGCGCCCCGAATCCTTGACCCCGACCCAGGCGAGCGCCGGATCGAGGTAATCGCAGCGGTTCATGAACCAGGTGCCGGTCTCGACGCGCTGCCCAATCGCGAACGCCGCCTCCGCGTCGGCCGTCCAGACTGCGGCGGTCAGCCCATAGGGGCTGTCATTCATCAGCCGCACGGCCTCGTCGTCGCCCGCCACCGGCATGACGCCAGCTACAGGCCCGAAGATCTCCTCGCGCATGACCGGCATCGAATGATCGACGTCGAGCAGGATCTGCGGCGCCAGATAGGGCGTCGCGGCATCGCTTGCACGGAATTCGCGCTCCTCGATTGCGGCGCGCGCGCCACCTGCAATGCTGGCGGCGATCTGCGCACGGATCTGCCGGGCCGCCGCCGTGCGCACGACCGGGCCGAGCGTTGTCTCGGGATCGGTCGGATTGCCGAGCACATAGCGCCGCGTCATTTCGACAAACCCGCCCACGAACTTTTCGTAGATGCCGCGATGCACGTAGATGCGCTGGATGCCGCAGCAGGACTGCCCACTGTTGAAGAAGGCGCCGTCCACGAGATTCTCGATCGCATGCGGCAGGTCTGCGTCCTCGCGCACATAGGCCGGGTCGCAGCCGCCGAGTTCAAGCCCGACGCCGATGAAGCGCTCCACCGCCGCGCGCTGCACGGCGCGGCCGCCGTCCACCGAGCCCGTGAATGCCACGAAGTCCACGCGCGGATCACGGATCAACCGCGATGTCTGCTCATGCGACAACTGAAGCGCGCGGAACAGGCCATCCGGCAGACCGGCCGCGCGCAGGCAGTTCTCGAAGCGCTCGGCGCACAGCGGCGTCTGCGCCGAGTGCTTCAGCAGTACCGCATTGCCCGCCATCAGCGCCGGTATCACGCTGTTGACCGCGATCAGGTACGGATAATTCCAGGCGGCGATTGTAAATACGATACCGAGCGGCTCACGCCGCAGGAAGCGATGGAATCCGTCCTTTGGACCGACGTCGACATCGGCGAGCGCATCGCCGGCAATTGCGATCATGTGCCGCGCGCGCTCGAGCGTGCCGCGCACTTCGTTTGGCGCGTAGCGGATCGGCCGGCCCATCTGCCAGGTCAGTTCCGTCGCGATCTCACGGGTCTCCGCCTCGAAGTGCCCGCAGAATGCCAGGCAGATCCGCGCGCGTTCCGCGACCGGCGTGAGCCGCCACTTCTGTTGCGCCCCGCGCGCCTGCGTGAGCGCGCGGTCGATCGCCGCATCGGCGGCGAGTTCACGCTCGCAATACACCGACCCGTCGACCGGGCTGATGGTCTTCTGCGCGGTCAAATGATCTCGAAGTAGCGGGCGAGTTCCCAGTCGCTGATGTGGCGGCGGAACTCGCGTTCTTCCCATTCGCGCGTCGCGGCGTAGTGCTCGACGAATTCGTCGCCGAACCAGTCGCGCGCCATCTTCGACGCCTTCAGCCGCTGCGCGGAATCCCACAGCGTGCGCGGCAGCGCCAGGTATTCCGGGAAGCGCTTTTCGTAGGCATTGCCCTCGACCATCGGCTCGGGCTCCACGCGATTTTCGATGCCCCAGTAGCCGGACGCGAGCGCGGCGGACAGGATTACGTAGGGATTCGCGTCCGCCGCCGCGATGCGGTACTCGACACGCTGCGACTTCGGCGATCCGGGGATCACCCTGAGCGAAGTCGTGCGATTGTCCACACTCCAGGCCGAATCCGTCGGTGCCCAGAAGCCGGGAATCAGGCGCCGGTAGGAATTGACCGTCGGCGCGACCATCGCGAGCAGCTCCGGCATCAGCTTCTGCTGTCCGCCGACGAACCAGCGCTGCGTGTCGCTCATCGAATGCGGCTTCGACGCATCGTGGAACACCGGCGTGCCCGCAGTGTTCTTCAGCGAGACGTGGATGTGGCCGCTCTGGCCCGGCCAGTCCTTCGACCACTTGGCCATGAAGGTCGCCATCAGGCCGCGGCGTTGCGCAACCACCTTGCTGAAGGTCTTGAACAGCGCCGCCTTGTCGGCCGCGGCGAGCGCGCGATCCACGCCGATCGCCGCCTCGATCACACCCGGGCCGGTTTCCTCGTGCAGGCCTTCGATCGAAAAGTCCATGCGCTCGGCCGTATCGAGCAGTGCGCGATAAAAATCGCTCCAGACGCTGTTGCGGATCACCGAATACCCGAACGAATCCGGCGCAATCGGCCGCATGTCGCGGTAGTTCTTCTCGCGCACGGAGTCCGGCGTCTCGGCGAATACGAAGAACTCGTACTCGAATCCGCAATAAGGCTCAAATCCGAGTTTTCGTCCGCGCTCGAGTACCCTGCGCAGGAGGCCGCGCGGGCAGATCTGTTCGGCCTTCCCGGTGAATTCGGCGAGGAAGAACAGCATCGGCTCTTCCCAGGGCAGTACACGGCAGGATTCCGGCAGCAGCCTGACATTGGCGTCCGGATAGCCGGTATGCCAGCCCGTGTACTTCACGTTGTCGTAGAGCTGGTCCTTGCTGTCCCAGCCCAGCACGACATCGCAGAAGCCGAAACCATCCTTGAGCGACGACTCGAATTTCGCGCGCGATATGTACTTGCCGCGCA
>JAENJD010000120.1 GCA_016844605.1 Steroidobacteraceae bacterium | reverse complement strand
GCGGTGCGATCCAGATGGCGGGCGCGGTCAAGGGACGCAGGGCCGCGCGCCATGCGACCTCCGACTGGATGCGCCTGGAGCAGCAGCGCGGCATCTCGGTGACTTCGTCGGTCATGCAGTTCCCGTACCGCGACCGCATCATCAACCTGCTCGACACGCCTGGTCACGAGGACTTCTCGGAAGACACCTACCGTACGCTGACGGCTGTCGATTCGGCGTTGATGGTCATCGACTGCGCCAAGGGCGTCGAGGAGCGCACGATCAAGCTGATGGAGGTCTGCCGCCTGCGTGACACGCCGATCATGACCTTTATCAACAAGCTCGATCGCGACGGCAGACCGCCGGTCGAACTGCTGGACGAAATCGAACGTGTGCTGGGCATCACCTGCACGCCGGTGACCTGGCCGATCGGAATGGGCCGCGAATTGCGCGGCATCTATCATTTCCCGCAGGACCGGATCTATGTCTACGATGGGGCGCGCAGCGGACGGGTCGGGAGAAACCTGACCATCGAAGGGCTTGCCAGCGGCGAGGCGGATGCGCTGCTCGGCGATGCGGCGCAGGCGTTTCGCGAAGAGGTGGAACTCGTGCGCGGCGCAATGCCGGCCTTTGACGTCGCGGATTACCTGGCAGGCAGGCAGACACCCGTGCATTTCGGCTCGGCGATCGGCAATTTCGGCGTCGAGGAGTTGCTCGGCTCCTTCGTCGAGAACGCACCCGCGCCCCGGCCGCGCCAGACGACGACACGCGTGGTGCAGGGCGACGAACCGGCCCTTACCGGATTTGTCTTCAAGATCCAGGCCAACATGGATCCGGCCCATCGCGATCGCATCGCCTTCATGCGCATCTGCTCGGGCCGCTACGAGCGCGGCATGCGGCTCCATCACGTGCGTCTCGGCAAGGAGGTGCGCATCGGGGACGCGATGACCTTCATGGCGGCTGACCGCCAGCAAGCCGACGAGGCCTGGGCCGGCGACATCATCGGCCTGCACAACCACGGCACGATCAATATCGGCGACACATTCACCGAGGGCGAGACGCTCACATTCACCGGCATCCCGAATTTTGCGCCTGAAATATTCCGGCGTGCCGTGCTCAGGGATCCGCTGCGCGTCAAGGCGCTGCAGAAGGGACTCGACCAGCTTTGCGAGGAGGGCGCAACGCAGCTGTTCCGGCCGACACGCAACAACGACCTGATCCTGGGCGCGATCGGCCCGCTGCAATTCGACGTGGTCGCATTCCGGCTCGCAGACGAGTACGGCGTGAACTGCGCATTCGAACCGATCAATGTCGCGACTGCGCGCTGGGTCGACTTCCAGGATCCGGGCAGGGAGAAGCTGTTCCGGGAGCGCTGCCATGAGTATCTGGCGCTCGATCACGCGGGACAGCTGGTCTACCTGGCGCCGACCCGCATCAACCTGGAGCTGACCGTCGAGCGCTGGCCCGACGTTTCATTCCGGGAAACGCGCGAGCACCTGGCGGTGGCCGCGTGAAGAGTGCGCTCACTCGGCGCCCGGTCGTCGCCTGGGCCCTGTACGACTGGGCCAATTCGGCGTTCGCGACGACGGTGATGGCGGGGTTCTTCCCGATTTTCTTCAAGCAGTACTGGAGCGTGGACGTCGAGGCTACCGTCAGCACATTCCGGCTCGGACTCGCGAATGGCGCCGGCAGTTTCCTGATCGCGCTGCTGGCGCCGCTGCTCGGTGCGATGGCCGATCGCGGCGGGGCGCGGGTGCGCATGCTCTCGTTCTTCACGATTGTGGGCGCCGCGATGACCGCAGGTCTCTACTGGGTGCAGCAGGGCGACTGGGTCGCAGCAGCTCTCGTGTATTCGGTAGCCGGAATCGGGTTTGCCGGCGGCGTCACCTTCAACGACGCACTGCTCGTCGATGTTGCGGAACCCGGCGAATATGACCTCGTCTCGTCCTACGGCTACTCGCTGGGATATGCCGGCGGCGGGCTGATGCTGCTCCTGAATGCCGCCATGGTCTCGAGTCCCGGATCATTCGGACTGTCGGGTGCAGCGGAGGCGGTGCGACTCTCGTATCCGATGGTGGCCGGCTGGTGGCTGCTGTTCTCGATCCCGACCCTGATATGGGTCCGCGAGAAGAAGCCGGCCCGACCGCTGCCACTCGCATCCGCTGCCAGCGCGGGCTGGCGCGAATTGCGCGCGACCATCGGTGCGGTACGCCAGCTGCGGCCGCTGGTGTGGTTCCTGCTGGCCTACTGGCTGTACATCGACGGGGTCAACACCATCATCAAGATGGCCGTCGACTTCGGGTTGTCGCTGGGCTTTCCGCAGCAGAGCCTGATCGTCGCATTGCTGGTCACGCAGTTCGTCGCATTTCCTGCGGCACTTGCATTTGGCTGGCTCGGCAGCCGCATCGGCGCCCGCAATGGAATTTTTATTGCAATCGCGGTCTATTCGGTGGGCACGATTGCCGCATACTGGATGAACAGCATCGGCGATTTCTACCTGCTGGCCGTCGTCATCGGGCTGGTGCAGGGCGGCATCCAGTCGCTGTCGCGATCCTACTTCGCCTCGCTCGTGCCGCCGGGCAAGCAGGGCGAATTCTTCGGTTTCTACAACATGATGGGAAAGTTCGCGGCCGTGCTCGGGCCGATGCTGGTCGGCGTCACCGCGCTCGTGACCGGCAGCTCGCGCGCCGGCATCCTGTCAGTGATCGTGCTGTTCGCGGGCGGTGCCGCGCTGCTCTGGAAGTCGCACCGGGCGAGCTGAGCCCGCGGGCGGCGCTGCTACGGATCGAAGCGCCGGACCAATCCGCGCAGCAGCATGAGATCCCGCGCGCCGTGCGTGGGCATGTAGCGCAGCCTCAGGTAGATCTCGGTAATTGCCGAAGCTTCCGTGCCGAGATCAGGACGCAGGCGGCGTACGCGCAGCGCGAAGTCGCGCGGCGCCTCATGCGGCGCACGTTCGACGCCCCGGCGCGCCAGGCGGCGTGCAAATCGCCGGTAATTGGCAGTCGCGGGATCCGCGCGCCGCGGCCGGAATTCCCAGGCCAGCCAGCCCGAAAGCAATGCGAGCATCACGGCAAGCCCGACACCGAGGACGAGCGCCAGGTCCTGCCAGTCGGGGTCGTCGAAACCGAATGTGCGCAGCAGTTCCTCCTGCTGCAAGCGGTTGAACTGCACGACCCAGTCATTCCAGCGCGCATTGGCGTTGTCCCAGATCATGCCGGCCTGCCACAGGAGCCCGGAATCGCGCCCCAACCCGTCCTGCAACAATCCGTCGCCGGACAATGCGGCCTCGAGCCCGCGTTCGATGCGTTCCGGCGCAACCGCGGCGGTCGGGTCGATGCGCGTCCAGCCGGAATCGGGAAGCCAGACCTCCGACCAGGCATGCGCGTGCGACTGGCGCAGGATCAGGTAGCTGCCGATCGGATTCCAGTCGCCGCCCTGGTAGCCGCCCACCACTCTGGCCGGAATGCCGGCGGCGCGCATCATCATCGTGAATGCCGA
>JAENJD010000072.1 GCA_016844605.1 Steroidobacteraceae bacterium | reverse complement strand
GCGATCCTTGCGGGAGGACTGCTGAACGACCTGGTCACTGCGACCTACCTGCTGGCACCACTCGCCTTCTACGTGACTCTACCTTCGGATCGATGGCACAACTCGAAACCCAACCGGTGGTTGCTTGCCGCAGGCAGCTGGATCTGGCTCGCATTTATTGCATACCTGGCATTCGCCGAAGTCTATTTCTTCGAGGAATTCGACGCGCGCTTCAACCTGGTCGCGTTCGACTATCTCGCCTATCCGACCGAAGTAGCCGGTGACCTCTGGCAGGAATACCCGATTTTGCGCATCGCATTGGCGTCGGCAGTGCTCGCAACCGTGGTGCTCTGGCTGATCCGCCGTTGCTTCAACAGGGAACACCAGGCTAATGCACGGCTGGCAACACGCCTGCGACCGCTGGTGCCGCATCTTTCCGCGGTGCTGTTACTCGCATTCTTCTATCCGACGGACCTGCTCTCGCTGAGTGGGAGCCGCATCACCAATGAACTCGTGCAGAACGGTATCAGCAGCTTCTTCCGCGCCGCCGCAAGCAGCGAGATCGACTATCACGCGTACTACCTGAGCGCCGATACCAGCGAGAACCTCGGCTTGATCGAACGCGAACTCGCCCGCGGCGGCGGGCAATTCACGCGTCTGAATGAGGGGCGCCTGGATCGCAGCTTTCCGGCTCGCGCGGATGGTCTGGGCCGACTAAATGTCGTGCTGGTCTCGAGCGAGTCCTTTGGTGCGGAATTCAGCCGGCTGTATGGATCGGAGCGGAACCTCACCCCGGAATTCGATGCCTTTGCGCAGCAGGGTCTCTGGTTCTCGCGGACCTATGCGTCCGGCACACGCACGGTGCGGGGCCTGGAAGCCTTTGTGAGCTCGATACCGCCCATTCCCACCGTGTCCATCCTGCGCCGGCCGGGCAACGAAGGTATTGCGACCTGGGGCGCCGTCATGCGTTCTCTCGGGTATCACACGAGTTTTCTTTATGGCGGCTACGGCTATTTCGACAACATGAATTATTTCTTTGGCAACAATGGATTCGAATTGATCGACCGGAACACGATCGACAGCGTGCGATTCGAAAATATCTGGGGCGTCAGCGACGAAGACCTTTTTGACCGGTCGCTGACCCACTACGATCAATTGCACGCAGCCGGCGAGCCATTCTTCTCGATCATCATGACGACCTCCAATCACAAGCCATTTACATTCCGGCCGGGGCTCGAGAATCTGGGAATTCCGGAAAGCGGCGGTGGCCGCGCAGCCGGCGTGCGTTATGCCGACTTTGCGTTGGGCGAATTCTTGCGTAATTCACAGCGCCATCCCTGGTTTGACGACACGATCTTCGTGGTCGTCGCGGATCACGGCGCGCGGGTGTACGGCGCGGAACAGATCCCGCTCAGGACGTACGAGATTCCGCTGATGATCTATTCTCCGAAGCACATCAAGCCACAACGGGTCGACACGCTGATGACGCAGATCGACGTTGCGCCGACCGTGCTGGGCCTGCTCGGACTTCCCTATGAGGCTCCGTTCTTCGGACAGGACGTGCTTTCAGCGCCACCAGAACATCGCATCGCATTCTTCAACCATAACCACGATGTCGCGATCTACCGGGACGGCCATCTGGTGGTTTTCGGCTTGAAGAAGACCGTGAACCACTTTCACTACGACCCGGCAACCAACCTCTACGAACCGGCCCCGCCGGATGCAGATCTCGAGCGTCTGGGCGTCGCCTACTTCCAGACCGCGTACGAATTATTCACGGCACACCACTACGTGCCATCCGGTGCGCCGGATCCCGCGCTGACCCCGGCACAGGGCGCAGGAGGCAATTGATGATCCATCTGCCATCCGGCGCGATGCCAAGGTTGTTGCGTGGCTTGCCGGTCGCGCTGCTGTTGGCCGGTTGGAGCGTGGCAGCGGCCGGCGCCGAAGCGGCTGCGGCACCGGTGGCGACTGCTCAATCGTTGCCAGGCGACGCGGAGCTCGAGGCCCAGGGCGCACGCATCGGCAGCGTGACGATACGCATACTTCCGATATTCGACCCGGAGAAACCGGGCGAGCGCAAGTCCCTTTTCCGGCTGGCCGACAAGTGGCACATCGACACGCGCGAGTCGTCCATCGACGCGCAACTGCTGTTCCGGTCCGGCGACTCCTACTCGCGCCGCGTGCTCGATGAGACCGAGCGAAACCTGCGAAATCTGCGCTTCATCCTGGAACCCGAGATTCGCGTCGTCGGCTATCACGACAGCCTGGTGGACCTCGAGGTCGTGACCCATGACGTCTGGACCACCAATCCCGGATTTTCTTTCGGTCGGGCTGGTGGCAAGAACTCGATCGGTTTCAAGCTGGAGGAATTGAACCTGCTCGGATTCGGCAAGCACCTGGCCATCAGTCATCACGACAATGTCGATCGCAGCTCGTACGAGCTCAAGTGGGTCGACCCGAATGTCGCCGGCAGTCGCTGGCGCAGCCGTATCGCATTGACCGACAGCAGCGATGGCAATGGCCAGGTGCTGGAGCTGGAGCGGCCCTTCTATTCGCTTGATTCACGATGGAGCGCCGGCATCTCCTTTGACCACGCCGACTCAATTGAGAACATCTATCGGCTCGGGGATGCCGTCACCGAGTACCGGCGGGACGCGCAGGTTGCCGACCTGCGCTACGGTTGGTCGGCAGGGCTGCAGAACGGCTGGACACGTCGCTGGTTTGCCGGTCTGCGCCACCAGGAAGCGAAGTTCTCTGATTCGCCGGATGCGCCGATCCCGGTGACACTCCCGTTCGATCGCGACCTCAACTATCCCTACATGCGGCTCGAAGGCATCCAGGACGACTTCGAGACGGCACTCAATCTCGACCAGATCGCGCGTACTGAAGACCAGCACTTCGGGACGCGGTATTCGCTCGAACTCGGTTGGGCCGCGACTGCCTATGGATCGGATCGCGATGCGGCAATGCTGCGCGCCGGGGCAAGCCGCGGGTTTCGAATCGGCGACGGTCAATCGCTGTTTGTGGGCGGAGGGCTGACAAGCCGGATTGAGGATGGCTCAGCGCACGATGCGCTGTTCTCCGGCGAGCTGCGCTATTACTGGCATACGAGTCCGCGCAGCACGTTCTTTGCCTCGCTGACCGGTGACACCGGCCAGGATCTCGATGCCGATCATGAGCTCTACCTCGGCGGCGACAACGGCCTTCGCGGCTATCCGCTGCGCTACCAGACCGGCAGCGGCCGCGCATTGCTGACAATTGAGCAGCGCTACTATTCAAAATATTCGCTTTGGAAGATCGCGCAGATCGGCGGGGCCGTGTTTTTCGACATGGGACGCACCTGGGGTGAATCGGCATTCCTCCCGACCGACAATCTCGGCATCCTGAAAGACATCGGTTTCGGCCTGCGCCTCGGCAATACTCGTTCAGGGCTCGCCAACGTCCTCCATCTGGACATCGCGTTTCCGCTTGACGGCGATAGCTCCATCAGCAACATGCAGTTCCTGGTGGAGACAAAGCGCAGTTTCTGAAATCCGAAATGATCCAGCAGATTCCGCACGACAAAGCGCGGCGCCGATTCTGGCGCCGTCATGCATTGTGGCCGGGACTTGTGTTCGCGGGCCTGTTCACAATCGTGATGCTCGAACATCTGGACCTGCGCATCGCGGACGAATTCTTTTTCGACCGCGCGGCGAACGACTGGATTGGCGCGCATACCTGGTGGGCCGTGGACCTGATCCACACGGGTGGCGGCTGGTTCGTGCGCCTGATCGGGCTGGCGGCCCTGATCACGCTGGTGTCGGGTTTCTGGTTGCCACGCCTGCGCTGCTGGCGACGTGACGCCACCTATCTAACGCTCGCCCTGATCCTGGTGCCGTCCGTGGTAGCTGCACTGCAGCTCGTCACCAATGTCGACTGTCCAAGGGACCTTGATCGATATGGTGGTGACCGGCCATACGTCGCACTGTTGGCTGATCGCCCCGACGAATTGCCGCGCAGCGCCTGTTTTCCCGGTTCGCATGCGTCCTCGGGCTTCGCGCTGATGGCGTTTTACTTTCTGCTGCTGGGACACCGGCCGCGCATGACCCGCGGGTTCCTGGCAGGTGCCATCCTGATCGGGACGATCTTTTCACTCGGCCAGCAATCGCGCGGCGCGCATTTCCTGTCGCATGATCTCGCAAGCGCCGCCATCGCCTGGTTCGTGTTGCTCGCGCTCTGGCGGCTGCTGCTCGGGTCGGGGAAGCCTCAGGAGCCCGGCCGCCAGCCTAGCGTCGCGAGCAACAAAGCAAATCCTGCTACGTAGCCGACTGGTATCAGCCAGCCCTCGCGGAGCCACCTGGCAGTCGATCGAGCTTCCGGATAGGTGCCGCAGATCGCGACGCCCGCTGACGATCCAAACCACAGCATTGAGCCGCCGAAGCCCACGGCGTAGGCAAGCATTCCCCAGTCGTAACCGCCCTGCTTCAGCGCAAGCGCAGTCAGCGGGATGTTGTCGAACCCTGCCGAAACGAAGCCGAGCGCCAGCGCGGTCTGCCATGACGCGTGCGGCAGCGATTCGACGGGCATCAAGGATGCGGACGCGACCAGGCACAACAGGAACAGGGATCCTTTGAATGCGCCAGGCAATGCCTGCCAGTCGGGTCGACGGATTCCGATCGTCATCGCCAGCGTGATCGCGACGGTGGCGCCGATGAATGGAAATTGGTCCGCGACATCCGGAAACCTCAGATTCACGATGACATTCACCGCGACTGCACTTGCGAGCACCCAGGCCACGACCATCACTCGCACCCAATCGATCCGGACTGACGGCGCCGCATCCCTGATGATCGGGGCGAATCGTTGTTGTCGCCGCGCCGCGGAAATTCCGAATACGAGAAGCGCCGTGGCGGAGGCCACATAGGCATGCGCAACCTCGATCGGCGAGACTCCACTGATCCACATCATCGTCGTCGTCGTGTCGCCGATCACGCTGCCAGCGCCACCGGCATTCGAGGCCGCCACAATCGCGGCGATGTAGCCGACGCTCACTCGCGCGCGAAACAAGGTGTGTGCCATCGCCCCGCCGATCAGCGCCGCTGCGATGTTGTCGAGGAATCCGGACATCACGAACACGATGACCAGCAATGCAAATGCGCCGGTCCAGTCGTCGGGCAGGTAACGCGGCAGCACCGCAGGAATCCTGCTTTCCTCGAAGTGCCTGGACACCAGTGCGAATCCAGTCAGCAGGAACAGCAGATTCGCCAGCAGCACCCACTCATGTGAGGCATGCGTGACGAAGCCGGCGAGGCCGGCGCCAGTGGGAAACTGCGTGACAAACCCTTCGTATGCGATCACTGCCGCGAGTCCGCAGGCGGCAATCGGGAGCGCTTTGCGATAGAAAATCGCGACGCCAAGCAATGTCAGTCCGAAGATCAAAAACTCGTTTGGTGGCATTTATATCTTGTTATTTCAATTAGATACATTAGTTTATTAATGTGCGTTAGAGCACCTATTCGATAGTCTTACCGGCGCCATTCCAGTCGGACGGGCCCCAGAACGGCCAGTTCCATTCCGTTGGCGATGCGCGGCAGCCGCCGTCATCCCAGCCCTTCCAGCCGCGGCCGCGCACGACACGTCCGGGCCGCGCTTCAGTCGGCTCACCATCACGCAGAGCTTCCACGCCATTCACGAGCACATGGGACACACCCGTTGCGTACTGGTGCGGCGCCGCGTAGGTCGCGTGATCCTGGATCGTCGCCGGATCGAATACGACGACGTCGGCGTAGTAATCCGCCCTCAGCTGACCGCGATCGCGCAAACCGAGCACGGCTGCCGGCTGGGCCGTCATGCGGCGCACGGCTTCCTCGATGGTCACCAGTTTCTCATCGCGCACATAGCGCGCGAACACCCGGGCGAAATTTCCATAGCCGCGCGGATGCAGATTGCTCTTCAGGAAGACGCCTTCGGCCGAGACCGCCACTCCATCCGAGCCGAAGCTCATGTAAGGAAGCGAAACCTCCCGGCGGACATTGTCTTCCGACATCAGGAAGTAGATCGCGCCGACGCGGCTTTCGTCCTCGATCACGAGATCCATCGCGGCTTCTTCCGCCGTCACGCCACGATCTTTCGCGACTTCGGCCAGCGTCTTGCCGATCAGCGGCTTCAAGGCGGGGTTCCTCAGAACCGCCAGCAGAACCTGCCCGGGACCACCCGACATCTGCATGATATTTTCCCAGCCCGCATCGGGCGAGCGCATCTCCGCGGCTACGCGCTTCCTGATCGCAGGATCGCGCAGACGCGCGAACCAGGCTTCATTGCCGCCCGCCTGCACCCAGGGTGGCATCGCGGCGTCGAGGCCGGTGCCGGCCGCGGGATATGAGTACATTTCTGTGGTGATGCGCAATCCATCCCGCCGCGCCGCCTCGATATGCGCAATTGCATTTTCAAGCTTGGCCCAGTTGTCCTGGCCGGCGGCCTTCAGGTGATAGATCTCGGCCGGCGTACCGGAGCGTCGCGAAATATCGATCGTCTCGTCGATTGCCTCCAGCAAACGACGGCCCTCGCTGCGCATGTGAGTCGCGTAGATACCGCCGCAGCGGCCCGCCGCCACGGCGAGCGCAACAAGCTCGTCCGTTTCGGCAAATGTGCCCGGGGCATAGATCAGCGACGACGCGACGCCCAGCGCGCCCTCCTCCATTGCACTACGCACCACAACGCTCATCGCCGTGAGTTGTTCCGGCGTCGGGTCCACATCCGCTTCACCGAGCAGGTTCATGCGCGCGGTGGCCGCACCGATGTACGACGCGACATTCAGCGAGACGCCCTTGCGCTCGAGAGTGCCGAGGTACTCCCCGAGTGTCGTCCATTCGACGGGATATTTGAGATCCCCCTGCTTCGCCACGAGCTCGTCCTTCATGGCCACTGTCAGCGGGCCCATAGACCAGCCTTCGCCCATCACCTCGAGCGTCACGCCCTGGCGCAGTTCGCCCTGGCCGCGGCCGTCGATCAGCAGCGATTCGTTCGACCAACTCAGCATGTTGATGAAGCCAGGCGCCACTGCGCGGCCGCTGGCGTCTATTTCGCGCAGCGCATCACCTGGCGCCCGCGGCCCGACATAGGCGATGCGATCACCGCGCACCGCGACGTCACCGACATAACCCGGCTTTCCCGCGCCGTCATAGATCGTGCCGCCCCGCACGACGAGGTCGTAGTCCGGCTTGCCCGCGCAGGACCAGAGCAGGGGTAGGGTCAGGAAAGGCAGCAGCTTGAGCAAGCGCATCATGAATTGATGGCCAGCATAGCAAACACCTCCCAGCGTGCCGGTGTCTCAGATGCCAGCGCGGAACCGCGTCGCCCAGTTCTCGATCCACGCCGGCAGCTCGGCGCCCGGCATCGGTTTAGCGATGTAGTATCCCTGCGCGAAGTCGCAGCCTTCGTTGCGCAGGAAATTCCAGTCGTCCTGGTCTTCGACACCCTCGGCGACGACCGAAATGCCAAGCTGCCTTGCGAGTCCCAGGCTTGCATCGCAGATCGCGCGCTTCTTCTCATTGCGCGATGCGCCGTGCACGAAGCCGCGATCGATTTTCAGTTCATCGAATGGAATATCCCGCAATTGCGCCAGCGATGAATGACCCGTGCCGAAGTCATCGATCGAAAGGCGGAAGCGTTTCAATCGCAGGCGTGTCAGCACGTCGAGTACGGTCACGAGCTTTGGCATCAACCGGCTTTCGGTTATCTCCAGCACCAGTTCCGGCGCGGCCACGCCGGCCTTCGCCGCCTGCTCCGAAACCAAGTCCGGGAAGTTCAGCGAAGTCAGATTGTCCATCGACACGTTGACAGCCACGTGCAGCGCAAGCCCCGCGTCCAGCCACAGCCTGGCCTGTGCAAGGGCCTCGCCAATTACGAGTTGTGTGAGTCTGTCGATCAGGCCGTGTTCTTCGGCAACGCCGATGAACTGGTCCGGGTACACGATTCCGTTGCCCGGATGACGCCAACGCACAAGAGTCTCCACGCCGACCACATTGCCGGTCGCAACTCCTACCTTTGGCTGATAGACGTTGACAAGCTCGTGGTTCGCGATGGCTCGCCGCACTTCGTCTACCGTGTAAATCTTCGCCGCGCCGCGGGCTCCATGGCGCATGCCCGGGCGCCACTTCTCGATCAACGCGGCAAGCGCATCAGGCTGCACGGGCTTTTGCAGGTGGCCGAGCGCCGTGATGCCGTGCGCGCGGACAAGGGCCTCGGCCGACTGCAGGATCTGCTCATCTTCGCCGCTCGCGAGGATCACGCTGCCCGCATAGTGACGTTCGACAAGTTTGCGCAGGAATTCCACGCCGTCCATCCCCGGCATGTTGAGATCCAGCAGGATCAGGTCGGGGTCGCCGCCCTGCCCGTCAAGGCGGTCGAGCGCTTGCCGACCACTTTCGCAGGTCGTCACGTCGGTAAATCCGAGATTGGACAGCATGCTGCGAATAATCTCCAGCATGACCGGCTCGTCGTCGAGCACCAGAATCCAGATTGGGGACGGATTCGTCATTCTTGTCCGCCCTATCCCGCATCTAGATGCGTCTGGACGGCGGCGACCTCTGCCTCGAAGCGCGGCAGCAACTCCGCAAGTTTCGCAGCACCACCGGCCCGGCCGGCCCTCTCCATCTCCGCACACAGGTTGCCGAGCCTGAGCGCTCCGATCGAGCGCGCCGACGATTTCAGTTTGTGCGCGGTCGCGCCCGCGTGCGCAGTGTCTCCGGCGGCGCAGGCGTCACGCAGCGCTGCAGCCGTTGCCGGCAGGTTTGCACGGAATACGCCGAGGATCCCTTGCATCGCGACCGGATCGTTGCCAACCATGCCCGCGAGAATGCCGGGCTCGACCGGCACGGCGGAATCGGCCGGCGGCAGCCATTTCTCCAGCACTGCCTTCAGCTCCGAAAGCGGTGCGGGCTTGCTGAGGTACTCGTCCATGCCGGCCGCGCGACAGTGTTCCGCCTCTTCGCGCAGGGCGTTCGCGGTCAGTGCGATGATCGGCATGCGCGGCCGATCCGCTTCACCGAGGCGTATGGCGCGCGCAAGGTCGTAGCCGTCCATGCGTGGCATGTGCAGGTCGGTCAACAGCAACGCGTAACTCCCCGATTCCCAGCGTTCCAGAGCCTCGCGACCGTCGCTGGCAAAATCCGCGGCGATTCCGAGTACCGCAAGCTGCCGCAATATCACTTGCCGATTAGTCTCGTTGTCCTCTGCGACAAGGATCAGCCGGCCGGTGTGCGCGGCCTGCAAACGTTCGGGCGGGCGAAATTCGCTCTCCCCTTTCCCATGCTGGATCAGCGTGTCGTCCAGCGTTCCGCGGCCCGCGGCGAAAGCCACCGTGTTGAGGAAAGTGCGCCGCGTCAACGCGTTGCCGTCGATCGTCACGAGATCCGGCGCCTCGGCCCGGGGCCTTCGCCGCTGGCCGCGTCCGATTACGATGAAACTGTCGCCGGCGTCCGGCCGCGCAGCGGCACGCAATTTTTCGGGCGGCGGCGCCGAGCTCTGGGCGTCGATGACCCATACCGTCGAGCCAAGTGGGCGGGTGTCGGCTGCGGCTCGCGCGGATGCGAGATCCTGCGCGCGCTTGACGTCGGCGCCCGCGTGGGTCAGGTAGGAAGCCAGGTCGTCCGACATCCCCCCTGCGCCGCCGACCACCACGCAGGACAATCCCGCAACCAGAGAGGGTTCCTTTTCCGGTCCGACTTTCGTCTGCGTCCGCAGCAGCGGTATCCGCACGGAAAAGATGGAACCCCGATCAGGTTCGCTTTCGACGCTGATGCTGCCTCCCATCAAGTTCACGAGGTGCCGGGCAATCGTGAGCCCCAGTCCCGTTCCTCCGTACTGGCGCGTCGTAGACGCATCGGCCTGGGTGAACGGCGTGAACAGCTTCGACACAATGATGTCGCTCATGCCGATGCCGTTGTCGGCGACGCGAAACTCCACGACAACCCGCTCGTCACCCGGCTCGGCGAGCAGTGCGCGCATGGACACCCGTCCCTGACGCTCCCCGCCACTGGAAAACTTGACCGCGTTGCTGACCAGATTGACCAGGATCTGGCGCAGTCGCACGGCGTCACCCAGCACCGTCGCCGGAATCC
>JAENJD010000119.1 GCA_016844605.1 Steroidobacteraceae bacterium | reverse complement strand
TGGCAACCGCCGATCAAGCATTTCCTATCCTACGCTTCAGTGACGGACGAAGTGTTCGTGCCATCGGTGTTCGCGCACCCATCGCAGCAGCCCATTCGCCTGCGACCGGATTTGCAGGACATTTATGATTTTCAAACGACCGGGCTTGTGGAGGTCGAGGATCCGGCAGCCTTCGAGGCTTTTGTGAACGGCGTTCGCGGCGTGATGGAGCGCGGATCACGCGACGTCAAAGCCGAGTTCGCCGACAAAACCTTCGTGATGCTGCTGGAGCCTCGCAACGTGGGCGATCCGCGGCTCGCCGGTGCGTCGATCGTTGCCGACCGTGAGCTATTTGCGATCTATCGGTTGGATGACGGGTCGGGTGCCGTGCCCTGAGAGTTCGCATGATTATTGATGCACGCACAGTGCCCGAAGGCACGGTCGTTGAGACAGAGGTCTGCATCATCGGCGCAGGTGCTGCGGGGATCACACTCGCGCGCGAGTTTATGGGTGCGGGTTTTCGCGTTGCTCTGCTTGAGAGCGGCGGGCTCGACTTTGATGAAGGGACGCAAGATCTCTACGTGGGAGGCACGGCTGGGCGGCCGTATCTTCGCCTCAATGTCTGCCGGCTGCGCTATTTCGGCGGCACGACCAATCATTGGGCTGGGTGGTGCGTACCCTTTGATGAGGCCGATTTTGCTGAGCGCGAGGGATTGTCCTATCGCGGCTGGCCGATGAGCCGATCCGATCTTGCGCCCTACTACGAGCGAGCACTAGCGGTGTGCCAGGTTGGTCACACGGGCTTTGAGCCCGGCGCCTGGGGCATAGCGCTCAAGGACATTCCCGGGCCCTTTAATGGACCACGCTTTGTCACCAAGGTTCTGCAGGTGAGCCCGCCGACGCGCTTTGGTCGGGTCTACGGGGAGCAGTTGCGCAAAGCGCCTCGGCTGTCGGTCTATCTCAACGCAAACGTGCTCACGCTGGATGCCAACCGATCGGGGCGTGAGGTGCGCGAGGTCAAGGTCGGCACGCTTGGGGGCAACCGCTTTCGTGTGCGCGCGCGCGTCTTTGTGCTGGCATCTGGCGGCATTGAAAACGCGCGGCTTCTGCTGCTGTCGGGCCAAGGGCTTGGCAACGCGCATGACCTCGTCGGGCGCTTTTTCATGGTACATCTGGAATATTCAGGTGGTGTGATCGCGGTCTCGGATCCGTATGCGAATTTCGATTTCAATCGCACGTATGCCGACAAGCCCATCGTCTCCTATGTGGGCCTGTCCGATGCGGCAATGCGTGAGCTCAAGCTCGCCAATATACGCCTGACGTGGGAGTACGAACTTGGTTCCGTCAGTGAGGCGCTCGCGGCGCTGAAGCGATTGTCGGGCGAGGGGACCAAAGAGAGCGATACGTGGTCAGATCTCGGCACGGTATTGGGTGATCTCGACGGGGTGAGCGCATACGTCTTCCGCCGCGCTCTTTTTGGCCAGGGGGTGCCGGTGAAGGCGCTGACGTTGCGCTGTCATTCCGAGCAGGTTCCCAATCCCGTGAGCCGCATTCGCCTGGGGTCTGAGCTTGATGCGCTTGGCCAGAGGCGTGTCGTCGTCGATTGGCGTGTGACGGGCGAGGACAAGCGGCAGGTGAATGCCATCCATCAGTTGCTTGGCACGGAAATGGGTCGTGCGGGGTTTGGGCGGCTGCGCTCGGCCCTGACCAAAGACGAGACGCAGTGGCCGTCTGATCTGCGCGGCAATGAGCATCACATGGGAACAACACGCATGCATCGCGATCCACAATTTGGGGTGGTTGACGAGAATGCGCGCGTGCACGGCGTCGGCAATCTGTATGTTGCCGGAAGTTCGGTCTTCCCGACGAGTGGTGCCGCCAACCCAACCTTGACGATTGTGGCGCTGGCCCTGCGGTTGGCGGACCATATCAAGGAGCGGATGGCATGAGGGAGAGGGTTCGCCTCACACGGCGCGCGTTGATGCTGTCTGGTGTGTCCGGCGGATTTCTTGCTGCTGCCGGTGTACGACTGACTTTGGATGGGTCTCCCGCATGTGAAGCGGCGGTGCGGCGCGTGCTCGGAGCGGTCTCAGCCGATTGGCGCGGTGCGGGGTTGGTGGGGCGGGCCTATGTGGAAGGGGAGGGGCTCATTGATGCCTCGCTTGAGCATTTGTTGGCGTTGATGTTCCCGAGCTCACAATTGTCAGACACAGTGAAGTTATCGGCTGGCGATATCAGGGCCATGATCAGCGAACGCGTGCGGCGCGATTTCAGTGCCGGCGCCGTCGTGTCGGTTGACGGCTGGCTCCTTGCCCTGACTGAAGCGCGGCTCTATGCGTTGGCGTGGCGACTGGGCGATTGGGGGCGAGGGGCGACGGACGCATGAAGTACGTCATCATCGTCCCTACCTATAACGAAGTGGACAATATTCGTCCGTTGATCGGGCAATTGCAGGCGCAGTTTTTGCGGCTGACGCACGACATGCACATTCTGATCGTGGACGACAATTCGCCCGACGGCACGGCAAAGGTCGTGAAAGAACTGCAGCAGCAATACCAGAACCTCCATCTGATCCAAGGCGAGAAGGCGGGATTGGGCGCTGCCTATGTCCGTGGCATGACGCACGCGATGGGGCCGCTTGGCGCCGAGGCGGTGTTTGAAATGGATACGGACTTGTCGCACAAGCCGGAAGACGTGCCCCGCCTGATTGCGGCGTTGGAAGCGGGGGCGGATTTCGTCATTGGCAGCCGCTATGTGCGTGGGGGGAGTATCCCCAAAGCGTGGGGCCTCAGGCGACGAGTGAACTCCAAGGTTGGCAATTTTGTTGCCCGGCACGTGGCTGGCATTCATGGGGTTCGCGATTGTACGGCGGGGTTCCGGGCGATCAGGACGTCGCTTCTCAGCCGGATCTCGCTCTCCGATCTCAAGGTGCAGGGCTATGCCTTCCAGGTCGCGTTGCTGTTCGAGGCCAAATTGCGAGGGGCCAAGATTGTTGAAGTTCCGGTTGATTTCATCGACCGCACGAAGGGCGTCTCCAAGCTCGGGCTTTCGGACATCATCGAGTTCATCATCCATGCCTGGTGGTTGAGGTTTCGCAGTTCGACAACGTTTATCTAGGCAGGTCCTGGTCGAGATCTCGATGCGCTCCGTCGCGAGCGCCGCGAATGCGAGCGCCGCGAACCCCGATTCGCGGTAATCTGCCCGCATGCGGCTCCCGACACGCGCGTCCGTCGATCGAGGGATGGTCGCCGGGATCTGCGTGTTCGCCTTCGCTCTCGCCTTCGCAGCGTCCGGCCGCGGCTTGTTTCCGCTGGATCAGTCGATCGTATTCGATGGCGCCTATCGCATCGCGAGCGGTCAGGTTCCCTACCGGGATTTCATCCTGCCGTTCGGACCCGTGACATTCTGGCTGCAGGCGGCCCTGTTCGAAATCTTCGGCGTCAGCTGGTTCGCCTATCGACTCGGCGGCGCCCTCGCCAACGCCGTGGGCGCCGCGTGCAGCATCGCGATCCTGCGCGCCCTGTTTCCCCAGCTCCGGCTGCTCTCCCATCTCGCCGGCATCCTCACGGCCGCCTGGTTCTGCGCTCCTTTCGGGACGCTGTGGATGGAGCAGACGGCGTTCCTGTTCTCGTTCCTCGGACTCGCGCTGCTCGTGAAGCGTCTCCCGGCGCTGGAGCAGCGGAGGCCGGCAGCCGCCGTCTGGCTGGCCGCGAGCGGCGCGCTCGCATTCCTGTCGTTCCTCGGCAAACAGAACGCCGGCGCCTACGTGCTGTGGCTGTATCCCGCGTTGCTCGGGATCCGGCTCTGGCCATCGGCACGTGCGATCGCCTGGGGCGTCGCGTGCTGGGGAGCGGGCCTGGCCGGCTCCGCCGCCCTGTTCGCGCTCTGGCTCTGGGGATTCTCGGATGTCGCGTCCTTTTATCATCACGTGTTCGAGATTCCCGCGCAGCTCGGCGCCGATCGCTTTC
>JAENJD010000071.1 GCA_016844605.1 Steroidobacteraceae bacterium | reverse complement strand
ATCGCATGCGTCAGGACTTCCTCCGCGTAGCCTCACAGCTGCGAGCGGAAGGCGACGAACAGTCGCAAAGAATCCGTGCCGAGGCGGAGCGCGAGCGCACCGAAGCGCTCGCCATCGGCAATCGCGACGCCGAGAAGATCCGCGGCGAAGGGGATGCCAAGGCGGCCGAGACCTATGCGCGCATGTACCAGCGCTACCCCGAGTTCTATTCATTCCACCGCAGCCTGCAGGCCTATCGCCGCGCGATCGGCCAGCCCAACGACGTACTCGTGATCGCTCCCGATGGCGAGTTCTTCAAGTACATGAAGCAGCCGGGCCGCTGAGCCTCCGATGAATATCCACTGGACGGACCTCGCGGCCGCGCTCGGGCTGCTGATGGTCATCGAGGGCGTGCTGCCATTCGCGAGTCCCGGGAGTTCGAAGCGCGCGATGGCCGCGTTCTCGGCGGCGAGCGACTCCACATTGCGCATTGCGGGTTTCGCGAGCATGGCCGCCGGCCTCGTGTTGCTCTGGCTGGTCCGTCCCTGAGGCGCGGATGGGAAAAATCGTCGTTATCGTCGGCGCTCAGTGGGGTGACGAAGGAAAGGGCAAGGTCGTCGACCTTCTGACGGAGCGCGTGACCGCGGTCGCCCGCTTCCAGGGTGGTCACAATGCAGGGCACACGCTGGTCATCGATGGCCACAAGACGGTTCTCTCGCTGATCCCCTCCGGAGTCCTGCGCGACCATGTGCAGTGCTTCATCGGCAATGGCGTCGTGCTCTCGCTCGAGGCATTGCTGTCCGAAGCGGACATGCTCGTTTCGCGCGGCTTTCCGGTATTCGGGCGGCTGCAGGTAAGCCCGAACTGCCCGCTGGTACTGCCATCGCACATCGCCCTCGACAAGGCGCGCGAGCGCGCTAGCGGCGACCGCAAAATCGGCACGACCGGACGCGGCGTCGGACCGGCTTACGAGGACAAGGTCGCCCGTCGCGCCGTGCGGGTCAGCGACCTGCTGTCCCCGGCGCATTTCGAGTCCCGCCTGCGCGAACTCCTCGAATGGCATAACTTTCTGCTGCAACACCAGCTGCGGGAACCGCCAGTCGATTTTGCTGCGACGCGCGACGAGTGCCTTGCGCAGGCCGAGCGAGTGAAGCCACTGATCGGCGATGTCGCCCTTGGAATCAAGCGCATCCAGCTGGCTGGCGGCAGCATCCTGCTGGAGGGCGCCCAGGGCACGCTCCTCGACGTGGATCACGGCACCTATCCATTCGTCACTTCATCGAACACGGTGGCCGGCAATGCGCCGGTGGGCGTCGGTCTTGGCCCGCGTGACATCGACTATGTACTCGGCATCACCAAGGCCTATACGACGCGCGTCGGCGCCGGACCGTTCCCGACCGAGCTTTTTGACGAGAGCGGCAAGCACCTTTCACGCATCGGCCAGGAATTCGGCGCGGTCACCGGGCGCGCAAGACGCACCGGCTGGTTCGATGCCGTTGCGTTGCGGCGTTCGATACTGAACAACAGCATTTCGGGCCTGTGCGTCACCAAGCTCGATGTGCTCGACGGGCTCGAGCGGGTGAAGCTCTGCACGGGCTACCGGCAGGGCGGGAAGCTCTCCGACATGCCGCCGCTGGTCAGCGACCAATACGTCGACTGCGAGCCGGTCTATGAGGAAATGCCGGGCTGGAAGGACTCGACTGTGGGCCTGCGCTCACTCGACAAGCTGCCGCAGGCGGCGCGTAATTACCTGGCGCGCATCGAGGAACTTTGCGAGGTGCCGGTCACGATCATTTCCACCGGTGCGGACCGCGACCACACGATCATCCTGCGGCACCCATTCGACTGAGCCTGCTTCATACCCGCCGCCCGCTGCCGAGCAGACCGTCAAGCCGATCCAGCGCAGATGACAGGTCCCGCGCGACGCGGCGATCCTGGCGCCGCTGCCGTTCCAGCGCGGCTTCGAAGCTTCGCTTCGGGTCCATTAGCGCCGCGGGCAGCAGCCGCAACCCATGACGGGCGAGCAATGGAGCGAGTTCATCCGCGCGCCGCAAGAGGTCGCGGCGCGTGCTCTGGTAGGCATGCTCGACGAGCTGCTTGCGGCCCGAGTAACGGAACATGTTCGCGAAGAACATCCGGCGGTCGGCGCGATCCGGCTCAAGCAGCAGGATCTCGGATCGTGGGTAGCGGTCTTTGTAGCTGGCCATGCCGACCAGCATCCGCGACTGGACCAGTGAACGCAGTGTCTGACTCAACACGACCGGCAGGCCGTAATCGGTCAGGTCGATCTCGCGGTGCCGGCTGCCGCCGTCAGATGCGTCGAATGGCACGAGTGGATTGATGCCGAACAGCAGGTCGACGCCGGCCTCGAGCACGACCGACGCATGCATCGTCCGCAGCAGCGCGCCGTCCGCGTAGATCTCGCCATCGATCTCGACAGGCGAGTAGAGCCCCGGCAGCGCCGTGCTGGCCTGGATGGCGCGCGAAATCGGCACATGATCCAGGCCGGGCTGGCCGAACAGTGCCGCTTCACCTGTGTTGAGTTTCGTCGCGACGATGAACAGTCGCCGATGCAGCTTCCGGAAGTCATTGGTCCTGCCGCCGCTCTCGTAGAGCCGGCGCAGGTAGCGCTCGATTGGCGCACTGTTGAAAACGCCTGCGGGCAGCGCCGCCGCGTACGGGGCCAGCAGTTCCGCGAAGCTCTGCGACAGCGGCGCGCGCAGGAACTGGTCGGTGGCTCTCCAGACGATGCGGGGCAGGCCAACAATGCGCCGCGCGTATTCGCCGATATCGGGCCGCAGGAACAGACCCGGATGCGCGGGGTCGTGGCCGGTATCGTTGCTGATGACGATCCGTCCGATGTCGACGGGTGTCAGGCCGTTGGCGAGGCCGGCCGCGAGCATGGAACCCGAACTGACTCCACCGTAGGCATGCAGGTTATTGAGCTCGAGCCCTTCGATGCAGTCGGTGAGCGCCTGCAACGCACCCAGTTCGTAAAATCCCCCCAACGGCCCGCCACCGGCCAGCGCGATGCCGATGCGGCCCGTTTTGCGCGGCTGTTTCGCGATTTGAAGTGTCAGCACGGCGGATGCCCCGGTGCAGCCGGGTGCTCAGCCTGATTTGTGTTTCGGCGCCTTGCGGGCGAGCTTCTCGACACTTGCCGCCAGCTCATGGACGCGGCGCGAAAGCGCCGTGATCTCTTCGGCGGTCGGCATGCCGAGCTGATGCATGGCGCGCTGGACCCGGGTCTGGAAGATCTTCTCGAGGTTGTCCCAGGTCTCGCTGGCCTGTTCCTTCACGGTGTCCACCCGCTGGTTGACGCTCTTCTGTGCGCCCTGGAATGCCTGCATGACGACTTTCTGCGCCGCATCGAGCGCGCCGCCCTGCAGCTTGGAGCCTTCACGCATCAGCTCGTCGAATACCTTGGGCGCTCCGGCCTGGGCGCGGGACATCGCACCGAGTCCCGCCAACCAGATCTGATGGGCCGAGTACAGCAGGTTCATGTCGCCCTTTGGCTGACCTGCGCCGCCGAGCTTGCCCTTTTTCTTCGCCGCCATGATCCTCTCCTTGCCGCGGGCTGGCTGTGCTGCCGGTCCGGTGTCAAGAATACCGCGTTCTGATCAGGAGTTCATGATGGCCGCCGCGAAGTCACTCCGGTTCCCATACGAACAGAAACCCTACAGCTACGATGGCGATTCCCTGAAGAAAGCCTGGGATCGATTGCATGCGGGGGATCGCGAGCCATATCCTGGCACGGCGCCATTGCAACAAGTCTGGCGCGCATTCCATCGCGGCGACTTCAGCGACGCGATTTCGCAGGGCTCGAAACTGGGAGTGCAGGGCGCAGCGGCCGCCAACAAGGCGGCGGCAGTTGCCGCGACCTATCTGGAGGAGGACGACGGTCGCGCAATCCGCATGCTTCAGGAGGCGGCGAAGAGGGCGGACGAGGCGGCGCGCAAGCTGCCTGATCACGCGAATTCCTGGTATCTGCAGGCATTCGTGCTCGGCCGTTACGCCCAGCGTGTGTCGGTCATCAAGGCGCTCGCCGAAGGTATCGGCGGCAAGGTGCACGACGCCCTCGAGCGCTGCCTCGAACTGGAACCGAAACATGCCGATGCGCACATCGCGCTCGGGCTCTATCACGCGGAAATCATCGACAAGGTCGGCGCATTCGCCGGCCGCCTGACCTACGGAGCCGATGCCGCAAAATCGGTCAAGTACTTCGAGCAGGCCATCAAGCTGAATCCGGGATCTGCAATCGCATACATGGAATATGCGAATGGGCTCCTGATGCTGCACGGCGACAAGCAGAAGGCGAAAGCGGTGGAGTTGTACAAGAAGGCCGCGGCCTGCAAGCCCGCCGATGCGATGGAACGCCTCGACGTCGAGCAGGCCAGGGCCGAACTGGACTGAGCCTGCTCGGGCTCAGCGTCCATTCATGAGGTAAGGGCCCAGAAGCAGCGACAGCACGACCTTTTCGAATTCATCATGGAAGCGCGCCGTCACGGCAGCCGGGTCCGGTATTCGCTTGTAGTCGGCGATCAGTCCGAACTGCACCTGGCCCGCATAGGACAGGATGCTGATGCCGAGGCCGATGTCACCGGACTGCGGCACCCAGAAAATCATGCGTGAGATTCGCCGGCCCGCCAGGTACATCGGGTGCGAAGGTCCCGGCACATTGGTCGCGACCAGGGTCGCCTTGGTCGACAGCAGGTCGATTGCCGCCGACTGCGCGGAATTCGGCAACATGCCGAGCGCCGCCATCAGGCCCAGTGTCAGGACCGGCTGGTAGGAACTCTTGAGCGCAGTCATCGCCGCGTGAACTGCGAACAGCCGCTCGAGCGGATCGCGTATGCCGATCGGCAGCTCCAGGAACACGAGTCCGAAATGATTGCCGAGCGAGGCCGCCGCCTTCGGGTCGCGCAGATTCACGGGCACGGTCGCGCGGATCGTCTTGCCCGAAGTGTCCTCGCCGTGATCGCGCAGGTAGGCGCCGAGTGCGCCTGCAACCGTCGACATCAAGAGGTCGTTGACGGTGCAGCCAAGCGCCCTCGCGACAGCCTTCACCTCGTCTAGCGGCAGCGATTCCGTCCAAGCTGCAATCTTGCGTGCGCCGAGTTCGCCCTTGAAGCGGGTCGGGGGATCGTCGGCGAGCGTGGCGACGCGCGAGAGCTCGGCTGCGATGCCGAGCACATGCTTTGCGAGCTCACTGGCATGCTCGGGATTGCGCGTGAGGTCTGCAGCCTTCGCAAACCACTGAGCGCCCTCGGCAACCGCTTTCTGCACGAGCCCCGCACCCGGCACATTCAGGCGGCCGAGCCACGCGAGTGTCTCGTCATCACCCGCGGCCCGCGCGCTGGCCTCGGGTTCCGGATCGGGCGCCTGCGCGCCTGGTTCCGCCTGCAGGTCAGTCAGTGTCAGGAACACGCGGATCATCGCCGTGCCGTCGGCATAGCAATGGTGGATGCGCAGGATCACGGCGCTGTCCGCGCCGAAATTCTCGACAAAATGGAACTGCCACATCGGCCGCCGCCGGTCGAGATCGCTGCCCGCCAGATGCGATACGAGTGCTTCGAGTTCCGCCTGGCCGGCGGGCCTTGGCAATGCGATTTTCCGTACGTGCTGGTCGAGGTCGAAATCCGGATCCGCTTCCCAGCTCGCGGTCATCGCGTCCTGATTGGTGCGCCAGCGGAATCGCGGAAACTTCAGGAATCGTTCTTCGATCGTCCGGCGGAACCGGGCGAAATTGACGTGGCCGTCGAACAGGATGACGCCGACGATCATCATCAGATTGGTCGGCCGGTCCATCCGCAGCCAGGCGGCGTCCACGGCGGACATGCGTTCCGTTTCGTTTGTCATCGGTTTACAGTAGATGATATGGCTTACTTCGTAACCGGCGCCACCGGATTCATCGGCCGCTACCTCGTCGAGCGGCTGCTGACCCGCGGCAATCGTGTCTACGTGCTGGTGCGGCCGCAGTCGATGCAGAAATTCGAGGCCCTGCGCGAATGGTGGGGCACGCGCGGGAGCCGAGTGGTGCCCATTGCCGGCGACCTCGCCGAGCCGAATCTCGGTGTCTCGGCAGCCAACATCCGGAAGCTCACCGGCAAGATCGATCACTTCTTTCATCTCGCGGCAATCTACGACCTGAAAGCGAGCGCCGACGAACAGGAGACGGCGAATGTCGTCGGCACCGATCATGCGATGCAGTTTGCCGATGGCGTACAGGCGGGTTGCTTCCACCTGGTGAGTTCGATCGCCGCAGCGGGCCTCTACAAGGGCACGTTCCGGGAGAACATGTTCGAAGAGGCATCGGGTCTCGATCATCCGTATTTCCGCACCAAGCATGAGTCGGAAGCGCTGGTTCGCAGCCGCTGCAAGCGGCCATGGCGCGTCTATCGCCCGGGTCTCGTGGTCGGCCATTCGCAGACCGGGCAGATCGACAAGATCGACGGACCCTACTATTTCTTCAAGATGATCCAGAAGCTGCGGCACGCGCTGCCGGCCTGGTTTCCGCTGATCGGCGTCGAGGGTGGCTACATCAACCTGGTGCCGGTCGACTTCGTGGCTGCCGCGATGGATCACCTCGCGCACGTCGAGGGCCAGGACGGCCAGTGCTTTCACCTGATCGATCCACGACAGCGCAGGGTCGGCGAAGTCCTGAATCTGTTTGCGCGCGCGGGTCATGCGCCAACCATGGCATTCCGGCTCGACCCGAAACTGCTGGAACTGATACCGGTCGCTGTCACCGCGTCGATGGCGAGCTATCGCCCATTGCAGCAGATGATCGACACGATCCTGCGCGACCTGCAGATCCCGCGCGACGTCCTGCAGTTCTCGAACTGGCAGACAAGATTTGACTCGAGGGGCGCGCAGCGCCTTCTCGAGGGAACCGACATCCGCGTGCCGCCGCTCGAGGACTATGCCTGGCGGCTTTGGGACTACTGGGAGCGTCACCTCGATCCGGACCTGTCGCTGGACCGGAGCCTGGCCGGCGCGGTACGCGGCAAGGTCGTGTTGATCACCGGTGGTTCATCCGGCATCGGCCTTGCGGCTGCCGAACGTTGCGCCGATGCGGGTGCGAAAGTCGTGATAGTCGCGCGCGACATGGAGAAGCTGGAGGCTGCGCGCGCGAAGATCGCAGAACATGGCGGTACGGTTTTCACATACCAATGCGACATAGCGGATTACCAGGCCTGCGATGCGTTCGCGCGCCAGGTGCTCGCCGAGCACGGCGGCGTGGACGTGCTGGTCAACAATGCCGGCCGCTCGATCCGTCGCTCGATCGACCTCTCCTATGACCGGTTCCACGATTTCGAACGAACGATGCAGCTCAACTACTTCGCTGTGGTGCGCCTGACCATGGCGCTACTGCCATCGATGCTCGAGCGCGGCGGCCATATCGTCAACATCTCGTCGATCGGCGTGTTGTCGAATGCGCCGCGATTCTCGGGCTATGTCTCTTCAAAGGCGGCAATGGAGGCCTGGACTCGTTGCGCGGCGGCCGAGTTCGCCGACCGCGGCGTCAGTTTCACGATCATCAACATGCCGCTGGTGCGCACGCCGATGATCGCGCCGACAAAGATCTACGAACAAATGCCGGTAGCGACGCCAGACGAGGCGGCTGACATGATTGCCGAGGCCATCATCGGTCGGCCGAAGCGCATCGCGACGAAGCTCGGCTTGGCTGCCGAGGTCCTGCACCTCGCGGCTCCGCGCATCACCGAGGTCATCATGAACACCGCTTTCCGGATGTTCCCGGATTCGTCCTCGGCCAAGGGCGATTCGTCCGACAACAAGCCTGAACTGGCACCGACCAAGGAAGCCGTGCTGTTCGCCTCGCTGTTGCGGGGCGTGCACTGGTAATCCGTGGTCAGGCGGTCATTGCGGTTGAGCGACCGAGCAGGGTGTTGAATGGGGCGCGTTCCGGCCAGCGCATCCGTGCGCGCCGCACGATCATCGTTGTGACCAGCGCGAACTGACCCTCGAGACTCGCGTGGCTGACGCCGTCGGTGAAGACGGACCACGCAGTGTTGGGCGGGAAGTGGATTTCCTGGTAGCCGGTCAGGTCTCTCTTGAAGGCCTCGTCGTCCTTCATGTAATTGTGCAGGCGGCGCATCGCGCGGTCGTAGGGGCTGGAATCGAGCACCGTCGCCAGCGGATTCAGGCGCGCGAGTCCTGCGACGACTGCGCTGAATGCACGGTCGGCACCGCCCTTGGTGATGGACACGGCCAGCCGCCCTGATTCGTCCAGCAGCCCGGCCATGCGCCCGCAGCGGTCCAGAACCTCCTCGAATGTGCCCTTTGTTGCCCAGACACGATCACGCTCGGCATTCACATTGACGAAGAAGCGCAGGATGCGGTCGCCATTCGTCGCGCCATAGGCGCCCGCGTCAACGTGCACCAGTTCGTTGCTCGCGTGCGGCTTCAGGTTCCGGCCTTTCTCCTCGATCGGCCGGAAGCTGCAGGTGCCAATGCGCGCGCCGTCGGTCAGGTCCCCGGTCACGCGCCGCAGGAACGAGCTTATGTCGTTCAGGTGCGAGCGCAGGAGGTCGGTCACGCGCAGCGTCGTAGCCTCATCCGCCTCGATGCCGCTGACCTTGCCCGCTTCCGGGTGATAGCTGATGTTCTTCAGCTTCAGCTTGGACGGCAGCTCGCGGCGCAGGAAGTCGAGTGTCGCCTGGTCCGGCAGCGGCACCGGGCAGGTGGGGAAGTGGACGATGCGGTTCGACTCGAGCGCATCGCGCAGGGCCTCGGGATTCGAGCGCCAGCGCGCTTCGTCGAACGTCATCAGCATTCCAAAAATCTACGCCCCGTGCCATACACTGTCAATTCATGGTATTCGCATCGCAGGCGTTCCTCGCGTTCCTTGCGGTCGTAGTCGGCGTCTACTGGCTGCTGGGGCTGCGTCATGAACGGGCCGGCAAGGCCTGGCTGATCGCCGCGTCGCTGTTCTTCTACGGCTACTGGGTCCCGGTCTACCTGTTGCTGCTGGTCGCATCGATTATCGTCAACTTCGCGGTCGTTCAGGGAATGCTCGCGAATGCAGATGCGCGGCGGCGCGCCTGGCTGCTGACGATCGGCGTCGCGCTGAATGTCGGCCTGATCGCCTATTTCAAGTACCTGGCTTTCCTGGTCGAGTCGCTGAACTTCTTCGCCGCGGCCGACCTGCCGGTACCCGATATCGTGCTGCCGATCGGCATCTCCTTCTTCACGTTCCAGCAGATCGGCCTGCTGGTCGACACGTGGAAGGGCCGGGTCGCGGAACTGAAATTCTGGGACCATGTGTTCTTCATCGCCTTCTATCCACAGCTGATCGCTGGCCCGATCGTTTCGCAGCGCGAAATGCTGCCGCAGCTCGCCGTCATCCGCCGCTGGATCCTGGAACCGCGCCGGCTCGCGGTCGGTGTGGCGATCTTCTCGGTCGGTTTGTTCAAGAAGACGATGCTGATCGATCCATTCGCGCCGCACATCGACTCGCTCTATTCCGCAGCCGCGCGCGGCGAGGCGGTCGGCGCGCTCGATGGCTGGGCCGCCGGCGTCAGCTACGGCTTCCAGGTCTACTTCGACTTCTCGGCCTATTCGGACATGGCGATCGGACTCGCCTTCATGTTCGGCATCCGCCTGCCGCTCAATTTCTTTTCGCCCTACAAGTCCTCCAGCATCCGGATGTTCTGGCGCCGCTGGCACGTGACACTGTCGCGCTTCCTTCGGGACCTGTTGTTCATTCCGCTGGGCGGCAGCCGCAACGGCCTGCCGCGCACAGTGGCGGCGCTGCTCGTGACCATGGGCCTCGGCGGACTCTGGCACGGTGCGGGCTGGCAGTTCGTCGTCTGGGGACTGCTGCACGGCGCCTTCCTCGCGGTCAATCACCTGTGGATCCGGCTGGCATTGCCACGCATGGGGCCGCTCGTGGCGGCGGTCCGTGAGTCGCCGCATCTATCGCGCATCGCGCAGGCGGCCGGAGTGTTGCTGACCTTCGGCGCCGTATCATTCGCGTGGGTGTTCTTCCGCGCGCCGGACTTCGACACCGGGCTTCGCTTCGCGACCGCGATGCTCGGCCTGTCGGGCGACTTCAGCGCCCACCCGATCGCCGCCGGCATATTGCCGAAGCTGTTGCCCTACCTGCTGATCGTCTGGTGCCTGCCAAACACGATGCAGATCTTTGCGCGCTCCGGCGCAATACTGAATATCGATGACTACATTGTTTCGCACGAGCCCGCGCGATTCGGGCGCTGGCTCTCGTTCCAGCCAT
>JAENJD010000070.1 GCA_016844605.1 Steroidobacteraceae bacterium | reverse complement strand
GCGGAATCGCGCTCCAGCACCACCATCTGCGAACGCGGCACCATGATGTCGCGCACCTGCAGGTCGGCGACGCCAAGCACACCCTCGATCATGGCGAGCGCATCGGCCCCGAGTACGCCACGGCGCGCAACGACGCGCAGGAGCTCGATCAACTCCGCGCGATCGCCCGGCTCCTCCTTGATGAGGCGCCGCAACCATTTCCTGCCGGGCTTGCGCTCGGTCATCTGGTCAGTCTCCGTAGGGATCCGCGAAGCCCAGCCGCGCGAGCAATTTCCGCTCGCGTCCTTCCATGCGGCGCGCGTCGGCCGCGCGCTGGTGATCGAAACCGAGCAGGTGCAAAGTGCCGTGAATCACCATGTGTGCCCAGTGCGCACGCAGTGCCTTGCCCTGCTCGCGCGCCTCGCGCGCGACGAGCGGTGCGCAGACCACGATGTCGCCGATCATCCCGCGCGCCTTGCCGAAATCGGCATGCATCGGAAATGAAAGGACATTCGTGGACGAACGCTTGCCGCGGTACTGCAGATTCAGCGCGCGGCTTTCGGCGTTGCCCACGACGCGAATTCCGAGTTCGCCATTGCTGGCGCCTGCGGCGAGACGCGCCCAGTTGCGCAGTGTTGCCGGCGCAGGCGCCCAGGGCCGGCGCGTGCGATAACGCAGCAGGACTTCGAGCGTCATTTATCGCTCCCGTGTCCCGGTTCACGTTCATAGGCCTCGACTATGCGCTGCACCAGCGGATGACGCACGACATCGCGCGCCGAAAAGCGCGTGACGGCAATGCCATCGACGCCATTGAGCACTTCGAGCGCGTGCCGCAGTCCGGACTGCCGGTGGGCCGGCAGGTCGGTCTGGGTGATGTCGCCGGTAACCACGGCGCGGGAGCCAAAGCCGATCCGCGTCAGGAACATCTTGATCTGCTCGACCGTCGTGTTCTGCGCTTCGTCGAGAATGATGAAGGCTTCATTCAGCGTTCGGCCGCGCATGAATGCGAGCGGCGCGATCTCGATGATGTTGCGTTCGACCAGGCGGGCGACGCGGTCGAAGCCGATCATCTCGTAGAGCGCGTCATACATCGGCCGCAGGTAGGGGTCGATCTTCTGCGACAGGTCCCCCGGCAGGAACCCGAGGCGCTCGCCGGCCTCCACCGCCGGCCGCACCAGCACGATGCGCCGCACGGATTCGCGCTGCAGCGCCTCGACCGCGCAGGCGACCGCCAGGTAGGTCTTGCCGGTGCCCGCCGGCCCGATGCCGAATGTCAGGTCGAACTCGCGGATATTGCGCAGGTATTCCTGCTGGTTCGGGCCGCGTCCGCGGATCCGCCCGCGCAGTGTCTGCACGGAGAGCGCGTCATCGGCGGACTCGCCGCCCATGCCGGTTTCCTGGATCGCCAGGTGCACGTCTTCCGGTGTCACCGCATTGGCGCCCGCGCGCTCGTACAGAAGTCTCAGCACGGTTGCGCCGGCCTCAGCATTCGCGCCGGTCACCGAGAACTGCCCGGAGCGATGGCGGATCTCCACGCCGAGCCGGCTCTCCAGCTGCTGCAGATTCTCGTCGAATGGGCCGCAAAGCGCGGCGAGTCGGGCGTTGTCCGCGGCGCCGAAGTCGACGCTCGATTCCGGGCTGCTAGTCAAGCGACCAGCCGGCCGCGCAGCGAATTCGGCATTGCCTCGGTGATCTGGACGCGCGCGAAGCGGTCGACGAGCTCCGCGGGCCCGTCGAAATTGACCCAGCGCATATTCTCGGTGCGCCCCGCGAGCTGGCGCGGGTCGCGCCGCGACGGCCGCTCGACCAGTACGCGCTGGATGCTGCCGATCATGCCCTCGCTGATGCGCCGCGCCTGCCCGTTGATGCGGGCCTGCAGCTGCGCAAGCCGCTCCTGCTTCAGCTCATGCGGAACTTCGTCCGGCAGCGCGGCGGCCGGCGTGCCCGGCCTGCGGCTGTAGATGAAGCTGAATGACTGGTCGAAGCCGACTTCGGCGATCAAATCCATCGTATGGCCGAAATCGGCCTCTGTTTCGCCCGGAAATCCGACGATGAAATCCGATGAGAGGCTGATGTCGGGGCGCACCGCGCGCAGCCGCCGGATCTTCTGCTTGTACTCGAGCCGCGTATAACCGCGCTTCATCAACGCAAGGATGCGGTCGGAGCCGCTTTGCACCGGCAGGTGCAGGCAATTCGCGAGCTTCGTCACGTCGGCATAGGCCTCGACCAATGCATCGGTGAATTCGACCGGGTGCGAGGTCGTGAAGCGGATGCGCTCCAGGTCCTCGATGCGCGCAATGTGCCGCACGAGGGTCGCGAGGTCGCAGATCGTGCCGTCAGCCATCGGCCCGCGATACGCGTTGACATTCTGTCCGAGCAAGGTGATCTCACGCGCGCCCTGCGCGACCAGCGATTCGACTTCGGCGATGACCTGGCCGAACGGGCGGTTAATTTCCTCGCCGCGCGTATACGGCACGACGCAGAATGTGCAGTACTTGCTGCAGCCTTCCATGATCGACACGAATGCCGTCGCGCCCGTTGCGCGCGGCTCCGGCAAGCGGTCGAACTTCTCGATTTCCGGGAATGACACATCGACCTGCGGCCGGCCGGTCGCGCCCAATGCCGCGATCATGTCGGGCAGCCGATGAATGGTCTGCGGACCGAACACGAGATCGACAAATGGCGCGCGCCCGAGGATGCCCTCGCCTTCCTGGCTCGCGACGCAGCCGCCGACTCCGATCACGAGCCCAGGCTTGCGGCGCTTCAGCAGCCGCCACTTGCCGAGCTGGGAGAAGACTTTTTCCTGGGCCTTTTCGCGTACCGAACAGGTATTCAACAGGATGACATCGGCCTGCTCGGGCTCATCGGTCAGTTCGAGACCTGATGACACGCGCAACACATCGGCCATGCGCGCCGAATCGTATTCATTCATCTGGCAGCCGAAGGTTGAGATGTATAGCCGTCCGCTCATGTACCGCTGGGGACCCGCATCAAAAAAGGGGGCCTAGGGTAACGGTTTTGGGGCTGCCGAAGAAGCTCTGCCGGGCGCGTCGAGGCGCCTGGACATTAGTGCAAACTGTTGTTTTTAATCCATTTATTTCGAATTTGAGTGCCCGCAGGTGCCGCTTGCCATTGGTTCGGTTTCCGAACGCTTCAGGTTGCCGATCAGGAAACGCCCCGTGGCCGTGAATCGGGCGCCCTGCGGCAGCGTATCCGCCATCGTGCGGCGGCGCTTCATGTGCACGGAATGCTCGAGATCCTGCAGCAAGCCCGGCTTCGCGTAGAAGTAGCCCTGGCCGGCGACGCAACCGAGCTCGATCAACTCGCGCTGCTGATGCTCGAGCTCAACGCCCTCGGCGATGACCTCAAGACCCAGCGTATCGCCGAGCGTGATGATCGCGCGCGTGAGCGCTGCGCCGTCCTCGACGCCACCGAGGCGTTCGATGAAGGAGCGATCGATCTTCACGATGTCGATCGGGAACCGGTGCAGGTACGCGAGCGATGAGTAGCCGGTGCCGAAGTCGTCGATCGCGATGCGCACACCCAGCTTGTTCAGCTTGTTCATCTTGACCAGCATGCTCTCGGTATTGTGCATCAGGACGCCCTCGGTCACTTCAATGACCAGGCAGCCCGGATCCAGCTGGGACTCGAGCAGCGCCTGAGTCACGTCGGCGACGAGATCGGAATCCCGCAGCTGGCCGACGGACACATTGACGGCGAGGCGGACCTGCCGGCCTTCGGGCAATCGCGCCTGCCAGGCCTTCACTTCCGCACAGGCCTGGCGCAGGACCCAGCGCCCGAGGGCGATCATCTGGCCGGAACCCTCCGCGATGCCCAGGAATTCGCCCGGCGCAACGAGGCCGCGCTTCGGGTGCCGCCAGCGCACCAGCGCCTCGACACCCAGCAAGTAGCCGGAGCGCAGTTCGACGATGGGCTGATAATGGAGCTGGAATTCGTCATTGGTCAGGGCCTGCGCGAGTTCCGCCTCGACCTGCAGGCGCTTGTTCGCGACATCCGGCATTTCAGCCACGAAGATCGCATAGCGGCCCTTGCCCTGGGCCTTGGCCGAGTACATCGCGACATCGGCATTGCGCAGCAATTCCTCCACCCCGTCATCCGGCGTCGCGAATGCAATGCCAATGCTCGCGGCAACGCGCCGGTCGCTGCCCAGGAACGGAAATGGTTCCTTCAACGATGTGACGATGCGGCCCGCGATCTCAACCACCGGGTCCTGGCTCGTCAGATTCTCGAGCAGCACGGCGAATTCGTCACCGCCGAGTCGCGCGACGGTGTCGCCGCTGCGTGTGCACTGGATCAGGCGCTGGGCAGTGGTACTGAGAACGCGATCACCCTGACTATGGCCGAAGTTGTCGTTGATCGTCTTGAAGTTGTCGAGGTCGATGAAGAGCATCGCCACATCACGGTCGCTGCGCTTGCTGACGGCCAGCGCATGATCGACGCGGTCGCGGAACAGCGCCCGATTGGCAAGCAGCGTCAATGGGTCATGGAATGCCAGGCGCCGCAGCTGCTCTTCGAGATCCTTGCTGTTGGTCGCGTCGCGTGAGTTCAGCAGGCGGGCGCCGAGCGCCTCGGAGGCGTAAGTAGCACGGCCGGGCCGCGCCGTATCGGCCTTGCTCGTGGGGAATGCCCGCCGTGCGAACAGCAGCACCGCCAGGACACCCATGATCCAGGCAAGAAAGCGCGCCGGGCCGGCAAGACTCGGGAAGCGCGGCGCCAGCAGTTCCATGCCCGCAAAAGCGGCGCAAAGCGGCAGGAACCACGACGCCGGATGGTCAAGCCACGACGCCAGAGCCCTGCGCAGGCCGCTGCTTGGCTGCTGGCCTGATTCCAGCTCCATTGATACCGCTCCCGAACACGGGCGAACCGGCCTCATGGTGACTTAATATGGCCTTGCGGGACGCCAAGCCGGTCACAATTCAGGTCCGGCCCGGGGCGCCGCGGTTGCCGCAGCGCACGCTATTGCAGGAATGGCATGACCCCCAGGGACCGGATCCAGCACTTGCTGGAAGCGGCCGATGTGCGGCTCGACGGCAGCCGGGCCTGGGACATCCGCGTTCACGACGAGTCGTTCCTGCACCGCGTACTGGCCCATGGCTCGCTCGGCCTTGGCGAGTGCTACATGGACGGCAACTGGGATTGTGTCGAGCTCGACTCGATGCTGTGCCGCCTTCTCGACGCACATCTGGACCGCCGGGTGCGAGCGCTGGACGATTACTGGTACGCGGCGCGCGCCCGCCTCTTCAATCTGCCAAAACGCCGGCCATTCGAGATCGGCAGGCGCCACTACGATCTCGGCAACGATCTCTATCGCGCGATGCTCGGCAGGCGGCTGGTCTACAGCTGCGCCTACTGGCGGCAGGCGCGGGATCTCGACGAAGCCCAGGAACACAAGCTCGATCTCGTCTGCCGCAAGCTGGGCCTTGGCTCCGGAATGCAGGTGCTCGACCTGGGCTGTGGCTGGGGCGAAGCGCTGCAATTCGCTGCCGGGCGCTACGGCGTCAGCGGTGCCGGCGTCACGGTTTCAGAACAACAGGTCGAGTTCGCGCGCGAACTTTGCCGCGGATTGCCGATCGACATCCGCCTGCAGGACTACCGCGAGGCCGCCGGCCGCTTTGATCGCGTGTTTTCGATCGGCATGTTCGAGCATGTCGGTGTCGCCAACTATCGGCGTTACTTTGAGCTTGCCCGTTCATGCCTCGCGGGCGATGGCCTGTTCCTGTTGCATACGATCGGCAGCGACGAGTCGGTCCATGCCAAAGATCCCTGGATCGGCAAGTACATCTTCCCCAACTCGATGCTGCCGTCCGCCGCCCAGATCACGGCCGCGATCGAAGACCTGTTCATCATCGAGGACTGGCACAACTTCGGCGCCGACTACGACCGTACGCTCATTGCATGGCGCGACAATGTGGAACGCGCGTGGCCGGCCCTGGGCGAGCGCTATGACGAGCGCTTCCGCCGCATGTGGCGCTACTACCTGTCGATCTCGATGGCGAGTTTTCGCGCGCGGCGTTCGCAGCTGTGGCAGATCGTGCTGTCGCCCCGCGGATTGCGCGGTGGTTACATCGCTCCGCGCTAGGAGGCCCCGGGAGGCCCTAGAACGGGATGTCGTCGTCGAAGTTTTCCGCGACGCCGGCGGGTTCTGCGCGCGGACTGCTTTCCTCGCTTCGCTCCGGCGCCGGCCGGTCGCGACCCGCTCCGGTACCGCCGGCTCCCGCACTGCGTCCGCCCAGCATCTGCATTTCGTTCGCGACGATCTCGGTCGAATAGCGATCGTGGCCTTCCTTGTCCTGCCACTTGCGTGTCCGCAACTCGCCCTCGATGTAAACCTGCGAGCCCTTGCGCAGGTATTCGGCCGCGATTTCAGCCAGACGGTCGAACATCACCACCGTGTGCCACTCGGTGGACTCCTTGTTCTCGCCGCTCTGCTTGTCGCGCCACTGCTTACTGGTGGCGATGCGGAGATTCACGACCGCCTTGCCCGATGGCATCGCGCGGCTCTGCGGGTCCTGCCCGACATTGCCCAATAGAATGACCTTGTTGACGCCGCGTGCCATGGCCGTCTCCCCGCCTCTTGTTATCGATGGGCCATTGTAGTCGCCGGCCGGCTTCCGGCACACCGTCAATAGGGTGAATTCAGGGGGATTCTGACCGGCCTGCCACCGTCAGCCAGCCGGCGGCGGCCAGGCCCGCGAGCAGGAACACGCCGGGAATCCCCGCCGCGCTACCCAATAGCCCGCCGCCCAGGATTCCGCCGGCGAAGGCCCCCGCAAACTGGCAGGTCGAGAACACCCCGAGCGCCGCGCCGCGCGCATCCTCGCCCGCGGCCTCTGAAAGGCTTGAGGGCAGGCGCGCCTCAAGAAAATTGAAGGCCCCGAAAAAGATCACCACCGCCACCGCCATTGCCATGAAATTCAGGTAGCAAAGGGCGAGCGCCACCTGTGCGGCCGCCAGCAGCAGGCCACCGATGACAGAGGTCCGCGCGGGCCGATTGCTGCGCTCCGACCAGAGCAGCATCGGCACGGTCAACAACAATGACGAGGCAAATACGGCCAGGTAGAACTGCCAGTGATCCGCCGCGGCCATGCCGTGCACATCACGGAGCGCATGGGGAACGGCGATGAATGCCGCGGTCAGCGACAAATGCAGCACGAAGATCCCGGAGTAATGCGGCAACAGGCGCCTTATCAGAACCCTCCGCCAGGGTTGGCGACCCTGGCCGCTTTCGCGCGCCGCTTCCTTCGGAACCGCGAACAAGATGAGCATGAGCGCCACGATCCCGAGGCCGCCGATCAGCGCGAAAATCCCGGCAACGCCGATCGCGCCGGCCAGCAACGGTCCAGCCACCAGCGACACGACAAAGGAAATGCCGATGCTGATGCCGATGAAGGCCATCGCGCGGGTGCGCGAGGCCGCGCGCGTGCGATCGGCAAGGAGCGCCATCACCGGGCCCGATACCGCGCCAAGCCCCTGCACGGTGCGTGCGATCACGAGAGTCCAGGCTGTCGCGGCGAAGTATCCGAGTGCCGAGCCGCCGATATGCAGCAGCAGTCCGGCCACGATCAAGGGACGCCGGCCGAGGCGGTCGGACCAGACGCCGAACGGGATCTGCATCAGGGCCTGGGTCAGACCATAGGCCCCGACCGCAAGCCCTGCCAATAGCGGTGTACCCCCCGGTAGAGAGCCCGCGTGCAGGGCGAGAACCGGCAGCAGCAGGAAGAGCCCGAGCATCCTGACCGCGTAAATGACAGCCAGTGTTGCAACGGCCCGGCGTTCAGAAGGCGAGAGCGCCGCGGCAGTCTTGACGACCACAGGAAATCCCTTTGCGGCACACGGAACGGGCCGGTTATTCTATCAGGCTCGCCGCGCGCCACTCGCGCGACGCTTAGGCTGCAATGACGACCACCATCCAGATCCGCGGCGCGCGCACGCACAATCTGCGCGGCATCGATCTCGACCTGCCGCGCGACCGGCTGATCGTTTTCACCGGCTTGTCCGGCTCCGGCAAGTCGTCGCTCGCTTTCGACACGATCTACGCCGAGGGTCAGCGCCGCTACGTCGAGTCGCTATCGGCCTACGCACGCCAGTTTCTCTCCATGATGGAGAAGCCCGACGTCGATTCGATCGAGGGCCTGTCGCCCGCGATTTCGATCGAGCAGAAGTCCACGTCGCACAATCCGCGCTCGACCGTCGGGACCGTCACCGAGATCTACGACTACCTGCGCCTCCTGTATGCGCGCGCCGGAATCCCGCGCTGCCCGGATCACGGGCTGGACCTTTCCGCACAGACAGTCAGCGAGATGGTGGACCAGGTGCTCGCACTGGCACAAGGCACGCCCTTGGCACTGCTCGCACCAGTCATCGCGCGGCGCAAGGGCGAGCACCAGCAGGTCATCGACGAACTGCGCGGCAAGGGATTCGTGCGCGCACGTGTCGACGGAAAGCTCATTGAACTCGACCAGAAGATCCGGCTCGACCCCAAGCGCAAGCATTCGATCGATGCAGTGGTCGATCGCTTCAAGGTGCGCGCGGACCTGCAGCAGCGACTGGCGGAATCCTTCGAGACCGCGCTCCGGCTCGGCGAGGGCGTGGCCCGCATTGCGTTTCTCGAAGAAGCGAAACGCGAGGAACTCGTGTTCTCGGACAAATTCGCCTGCAAGGTCTGCGGTTATTCATTGTCGGAGCTGGAGCCGCGCCTGTTCTCGTTCAACAACCCGTCCGGCGCCTGCCCGGGTTGCGATGGTCTCGGCGTGAAACAATTCTTCGACCCCGAGCGGGTCGTCACGCATCCGCAATTGTCATTGGCCAGCGGCGCCGTGCGCGGCTGGGACCGGCGCAATGCCTACTACTACCAGATGATCCAGGCGCTCGCCGACCACTACAAGTTCGACCCGGAGGCGCCGTACAACAAACTGCCGACGCGCGTGCAGGACGTGCTGATGCAGGGCAGCGAGGGCGAGGAAATCGAGTTCCGCTATTACGATTCGCGCGGGCGAACCATCAAGCGTACGCACAAGTTCGAGGGCATCCTGCCGAATCTCGATCGCCGTTATCGCGAAACCGAATCGATGGCCGTGCGCGAAGAACTTGCGCGCTACCTTGGGACGCGCCAGTGCCCCGACTGCGAGGGCGCAAGACTTGCACGCGCGCCTCGGAATGTCTTTGTTGGTGGCGTCGCCCTGCCCGCGATCGCCGCTCTGCCCGTGCGCCGGGCGCTCGAGTTTTTCGCAGGGCTGCGGCTCGAGGGCTGGCGCGCGGACATCGCCGCGAAAGTGGTCAAGGAGATTGCCGACCGCCTGGGATTTCTCGTTGACGTCGGGCTCGACTACCTGACACTCGATCGCAGCGCCGAGACGCTGTCGGGCGGCGAATCCCAGCGTATTCGCCTCGCGAGCCAGATTGGCTCCGGCCTGGTCGGCGTCATGTACATCCTGGACGAGCCCTCGATCGGCCTGCACCAGCGCGACAATCAGCGCCTGCTCGACACGTTGCACCGGCTGCGCGATCTCGGCAACACCGTCATCGTCGTCGAGCACGACGAGGACGCGATCCGGCAGGCCGACCACGTGGTGGACCTCGGCCTGGGCGCCGGCGTGCACGGTGGGCGGGTTATCGCACAGGGCAGTCCTGCCGACATCGAGGCGAGCCCGACCTCGCTGACCGGCCAGTACCTTTCCGGGCGGCTGCGCATCGAAATTCCCGGGAGCCGCAGGCAACGCAACCCGAAACGCGCTTTGCGCGTGCGCGGGGCGACCGGCAATAACCTGAAGTCCATCGACGCGGCGTTCCCGATCGGGCTGATGACCTGCGTGACGGGCGTGTCCGGCTCGGGGAAATCAACGCTCGTCAACGACACGCTGTACCGGCACACGGCCCGCGAGCTGGATCTTTCCTCGGAGCAGCCCGCACCCTGCGCAGGCGTGGACGGCATCGGCGAGATCGACCGCATCATCGACATCGACCAGAGCCCGATCGGCCGCACGCCGCGCTCGAATCCGGCCACCTACACGGGGCTATTCACGCCGATCCGCGAGCTGTTCGCGGGCACGGCCGAATCCCGCTCGCGCGGCTACCAGCCCGGCCGTTTCAGCTTCAATGTGAAGGGCGGACGCTGCGAGGCCTGCCAGGGCGACGGCGTCATCAAGGTCGAGATGCATTTCCTGCCGGACATCTATGTCTCATGCGATGTCTGCAAGGGACGCCGATACAACCGCGAAACGCTCGACGTGCGCTACAAGGGCAAGAACATCCAGGAAGTCCTCGAGATGACGGTCGAGGATGCCTGGCCCTTCTTCCAGGCCGTGCCCACCATCGCCAGCAAG
>JAENJD010000013.1 GCA_016844605.1 Steroidobacteraceae bacterium | reverse complement strand
TCGCGGCGTCTGCGCTGGTCCGTGGACGTCGATCCCATCGAAGTTGACTGATAGACTCTCGCGCGCTTGAAAAACCTCATCGAAAAGCTGGTTTCAGATGCGCTCGCGGCGCTGCCGCCCGGGACAGCGGGCGGCGCACCGCCGCCTGCGCCCGAAGTGGAGCGCAGCCGCGACACCGCGCACGGCGACTTCGCCTGCAGCATCGCGATGCGCCTCGCGAAGAGCCTGCGCGCCAACCCGCGCGCGCTGGCGCAACAGATCGTCCAGGCGCTGCCGAAGAACGACCTGATCGAGAAGACCGAGATCGCCGGGCCCGGCTTCATCAACTTCTTCATGACACCCGCCGCCTGGCAGGCGGAGCTTCTGCGCGTGCACGCGGCCGGGCGTACTTACGGCCGGGGCATGAGCGGCGCCGGCCGGCGCGCGATCGTCGAGTTCGTGTCGGCGAATCCGACCGGGCCCCTGCACGTAGGCCATGGCCGGCACGCTGCTTACGGCGCGAGCGTCGCCAATCTGCTGGAGGCAGACGGCTGGTCCGTGCACCGCGAGTACTACGTCAATGACGCGGGCCGGCAGATGGACATCCTCGCGGCCAGCGTGTGGCTGCGCTATCTCGAGTTGTGCGGCGAGACGATCCGGTTTCCGGCGAATGGTTACCGCGGCGAATACATCCGCCAGATCGCTGCCGAGCTGCATGGCAGGCAAGGTGATGCCTTCCACAAGCCTGCGAACGCCGTGTTCGCGGGCCTGCCACTCGACGAGCCGGACGGAGGCGACAAGGACCAGTACATCGACGCGCTGATCGCGCGCGCCAAGGAATTGCTGGACGCGGGCTTTCGCACGGTCTTCGATGCGGGCCTCGACGAGATCCTGGCGGACATCCGTGACGACCTGGAGGGCTTCGGCGTCCGCTTCGACCGCTGGTTCTCGGAGCGCTCGCTCGGCGACGGTGGCGCCATCGGGCGCGCGATCGCGCGCCTGCGCGCGCAGGGTCATGTCTTCGAGAAGGATGGCGCGTTGTGGCTCAGGGCCACGGATTTCGGCGACGAGAAGGACCGGGTCGTCGTGCGCGAGAACGGCCAGACGACCTATTTCGCGTCGGATATCGCCTATCACCTGGAGAAGCGCGAGCGCGGCTTCGACCTGCTGCAGGATATCCTGGGCGCCGATCACCATGGCTATGTCGCGCGTGTCCGCGCTGGCCTCATGGCGATGGGCGAGCCCGGCGATTCGCTCGACGTGCGGCTGATCCAGTTCGTCTCGCTGTTCCGCGCAGGCGACAAGGTGCAGATGTCGACGCGCTCCGGCGAGTTCGTCACGCTCAGGGACCTGCGCGCCGAAGTCGGCAATGACGCCGCGCGTCTTTTCTATGTGATGCGCTCGAATGACCAGCACCTCGACTTCGACCTCGAGCTCGCGAAGTCGCGCAGCAATGACAATCCGGTCTACTACATCCAGTACGCGCATGCGCGCATCGCGAGCGTTCTGAAGCAGGCCGCCGAGCGCGGCCTGCCATTCGACCGCGAGTCGGGGCTCGCCTCGCTTGCGCTCCTTGCCGATCCACAGGAGCGCGAGATGATGCGCGAGATCACGCGCTGGCCCGAGATCATCCAGCAGGCATCGGAGTTTCGCGCGCCGCACACCGTCGTGCATTACCTTCGCGAGCTCGCGGCCGCGTTTCACGCCTATTACAACGCGCTGCCATTCATCGTCGATGATGGTGCACTGCGCAATGCGCGCCTCGCGCTGATCGTCGCTGCGCGCCAGGTGCTTGGCAATGCGCTCGACATTCTCGGCGTCTCGGCGCCGGAGTCGATGTAATGGTGTCGCGCGATTACAAGCGGAGCCGGGCGCGGCGCGAACCGTTCTCGGGCTGGACCGGCCTGCTGATCGGGGGCATCGCGGGCTTCAGCGTGGGACTCGCGCTGTACCTCTTCGACCCGCGATCGGTGCCGCCGAATGGCGAGCCGGCGCCGGAACCGGCGTCGACGCGCGAATCGACCGGGGATGAGCCGGTCGAACGCTACGATTTCTACGAGATGCTGCCGAACTTCGAGGTCGTCGTGCCGGAGCGCGAGGCTGCCGTGCGCCGCGACCTGCCGGCCGCGCTGGTCGAGAAAGCCGGCTCCTACGTGTTGCAGGCCGGCTCGTACCGCGAGTTCAACGAGGCCGACCGTGTGCGCGCCCAGCTCGCGCTGCAGGGCATCGAGTCGAAAGTGCAGCGCGTCTCGGTGGACAACGACACGTGGCACCGTGTGCGGATCGGCCCGATCACCGACTTGAAGGAACTCAACCGCATCCGCGACCGCCTGCGCGAGGCGGACATGGACGTGCTGGTGATCCGTGTCGGCGACTAAAGGGGACGCTACCCTTTTTCGCCGCAAAAAAGGGTAGCGTCCCCTTTAGTCGCTTTAAAAAAGGGTAGCGTCCCCTTTTTCTTTTTAATCCTCGGTGATCTGGCGGAAATCCACGCCCAGCGAGCGCAGCTTGCGGTAGAGGTGCGTGCGCTCCATGCCGACCCGCTTGGCGAGCAGCCCGACCTTGCCATTGCACAGTATCAACTGCTGCAGCAGGTAGGCGCGCTCGAATTGCTCGCGCGCCTCGCGCAGCGGCAATGCCAGCAGGTCCTGCTTGACGAGCGGCTCGTCCGGGGCCTGCTGTAGCGCGAGCTGCTGTTCGATCTCGTCGAGCCCGATTTCCTCCGGGCCACCGATGATCAGCACGCGCTGCACGAGATTGCGCAGCTCGCGCACATTGCCGGGCCACGGATAATTGCGCAGCCGGTTCTGTGCCGCGACGCTGAAACGGCGGAGTGGCATGCCTTCCTCGTCGACCAGGCGATCGACGTAGTGGCGCAGCAGGTCCGGTACGTCCTCCGCGTATTCGCGAAGCGGCGGCACGCGGATCGTGATCACCTCGAGATGCGCCAGCAGGTCGCGGCGCAGGCCGCTTGCGGCACTATCGTGGCCGGGACTTGCGGCCGCGGTGAGGCGCGCGCTCATCGGCACGCGCCGGCTGCCGCCCTCGTGCTGCCAGTTGCCCTGTTCCAGGTCCGCGAGCAGCACACGCTGCGCGCCGGCGGACAGGTCCTCGAGCCCGCCCAGGAACAGCGTGCCGCCCTCCGCCTGCTCGTAAAGGCCCGCCTCCATCTTCCCGTCGGCCTCGACGCCGCGGAGTCTCGCAGCGGCGTTATTGTCGTCGAGACTTGCGCAGGTCACGGCGATGAATGGAGCCGCCGCGCGCGGACTGAGCGAATGAAGGTAGCGCGCAAATGCCTCGCGGCCGGTGCCTGCCTCGCCGACCAGCAGCACCGGTGCGTCGTGAGCCGCGACCTGCTGCACCTGCTCACGCAGGCGATGCATCAGGCGGCTCTTGCCGACCGGCGCGACCAGCGGCGGAATCAGCGTGCGCTGTGCCTGCCGGCGCCGGCGCCCGGCTTCGAGCGCGCGCTCGACCGTACGCAGCAGCTTGGCGATCGACAGCGGCTTCTCGACGAAATCGAATGCGCCGAGCCTTGTCGCCTCGACTGCGGTCTCGACCGTGCCGTGCCCGGACAGCATGACGACCGGGAACTTGAGCAGGTTCTTCTCGGACCACTCGCGCAGCAGCGTGATGCCGTCCATATCCGGCATCCAGATATCGAGCAGCACCAGGTCGGGCTGCTGGCGCGCGCAGGCGCGCTTCGCGGTCGCGGCATCCGGCGCCGCCTCGACCTCATAGCCCTCCTCCGCGAGTATTTCACTCAGCAGCCCGCGGATATCAGCCTCGTCGTCGACGACGAGAATTCTCGACGAACTCATGCTCGCTCTCTCCTCGAAGCCGGCAATGTGATGCCGATGCGCGCGCCTCCCTCAGGCGCGTTCTCCAGTTCGACCTGGCCGCCGTGCTCCTCGACTATGCGACGCACGATCGCAAGACCGAGCCCGGTGCCTTTCGGCTTGCTGGTCACATAGGGATCGAAGGCCTGTTCGATCAGGCCGCCCTGGAATCCGGGCCCATTGTCGATCACGGTCAGCACGATCTGGTCACCAGCGCGCTTCGTCTCGATCATGATGACAGGATTATCCCGCCCGTCGAGGGCCTCGACCGAATTGGTCAGCAGGTTGTTCAGGAGCTGGCGGATGCGGCCCGGATCCGCCTCGAGCATCGCGGCGCGCGGATCCAGCGACAGGCCGAATGCGACACGCGGATCCTGCGCGTGATACAGGTCCGAGACCTGGCGGATCAGCGCATTCACGTCAAATTCGCTCAACCGTATTTCAGGCGCTTTCGCGTACTCGCTGAAAGCGGCCACCATCTGCTTCATCGCCTCGACCTGCTGCACGATTGTCTGGGTCGAGCGGTCCAGCAGTTCCGCCTGCGCCGGCTCGAGGCCCTTGAACAGCTTGCGCCGCATGCGCTCGGCCGAAAGCTGGATCGGCGTCAGCGGATTCCGGATCTCGTGCGCGAGGCGGCGCGCGACCTCGCCCCAGGCCGCCTGGCGCTGCGCCTGCAGGAGCTGGGTGATCTCGTCGAACACGAGCACCAGGCCGCCGGTAGTGCCGACATCGCCCGGCAGCGCCGTGCAGGCACAGACCAGCTCGCGGCGCCCGGCTTCGACCTTCAGCGTCACCTGCTCACGCCACTCGCTTTCACCGGCGTCGAGATGCCGTTTCATCGCGGCGTGCAGCTGCCCCAGCAGCGGGTGGCGTGCAGCCAACTCTGCAAGCGGCTGGCCGACTGCCTGGTCGAAATCGACGCCGAGGATGTTGCCGGCCGCGTGGTTGGCCACGCGCACGCGCAGGTCCGGTTCCAGCGAGATCACGCCGCTCGTCAGGCGCGCGAGAATCACGGCGAGCGCGGCACGCTCGCCCTCGACTGCGGCCTTGCTGCGCTCGGCCTCCTCGCGGGCGCGCGCGAGATTCATGGTCATGTCGTTGAACGACGTGACGAGATAACCGATCTCGTCGTGCGACGGCTTGGACAGACGCGTGTCGAAATCGCCCTTGGCGACGGCGCGCGTTCCGGCGATCAGGTCCTGCACCGGCCGCACCAGTCGCTGCGAGAAATAAAGGGCGCCGTACAACGCCGCCAGCAAGGCCATCAACAGCACGAGCGACAGGGTCAGCACGAAACTGAGCTTCAGCGGCTCGCGCAGGAACGACAGGCGGCCGTACTCCTGGTAGGCGTGCTGCACCGTCGCCGCGAGATCGGCGAGGCGCTGCGGCACCGGGTAGGTCGCGACCAGCAGGCGCGAGCCCTGCAGGCTCTGGGCCGCGCCGATGCGTGTCGCGGCGCGGATCAGGTAACCGCCGCCGGCCGTCGGCTCGATGCTCACAAAGGGGCGGCCCTGGCGAACCTGCAGCAGCAGTTCCTCGGGCGGCACACCCGGCAATCCATGCTGCATGCCCGCGGTACTGTAGGCCTCGGGCTGGCCGCCCGCACTCGTGACGATCAGCTCGTCGGCGCCGGCCAGGCGCAGGTGATCGTCGAGGGCGGCGTACAGGCTCCTGCCACGCAGGTCCGACAGGTCGTCCGCTATGCGCTCCGTGCGCTCAAGGATTTCGCGCATGCGCAGGTCGAGTGCCGCGCGTGACAGGCCGAGCGCATCCGTCAGGCCTTCGCGCACCTCGGCATGGAACCAGCTGTCGATGCCGCGAGTCAGGAACAATACGGAGAATGTGAACACGAGCAGGAGCGGTGCGACCGCAAGCCCGCCGAACATCATGATCGTCCGTCCGCGCAGTCGCGAGCCCGGCACGTGCCGGCGCCAATCGCGGATGAAATCGGTCAGCCCGCTGCCGATCAATGCCAGCAGCACGACGACGCCCACGATATTAATCAGGAGAATCCACGGCTGCAGCTGGCCAAGGCGTTGCGAGCCTTCCGCTGTGACTGCGAGCAGCGCGAGTGCCACGACCCAGACCACGATGCCAACGCCGACCGCGACCGGTAACCAGCGCCGCGTCATGGCCGCACGTTCCAGTTGTACCAGTCGGTGCTGCGCGACCAGCTCTTCCAGAACAACAACATCTTGACCGCAGCGGGCAGTTCGCCGATCTCGATCGATGCGCGCACGCGCATCTCGAAGCGGCCGTCAGGCGGCAATTGGGTCGTGTCAGCGAGCGGGAGTGCGCTGATCCGCGCAAGCGCGGCGAGCGCCTCTTCGCGCGAGGCGTGGCTTGAGTGCTCGCCGCTCAGCGGGTCGGTGACGACATAGCGATCCGCGATCGCGTCGTACGCGAGTTGCCATCGCCGTGTCAGCGATACGACTGTCTCGTCAGGAAGGAAGCGCCGTGCCGTCGTCGCCTCGGCCTCCAGCAGCAGCGTGAGGGGCACGCCCTCGTCGAAGGCCTGCCGCGCCGACTCGGAGAGGCCGAGGTCGAGCCGCACATCGAGCTGCCAGGCGTCCCCCACGACTTCGACGTAGGCATTGCGGATCTCGAAGCGGCCGTCGTCGGCCGCCGATGCGCAGAGGGCCAGCGCCGCGAACAGCGTCGCCGCGATGATGACCAGCCCGGGATGTCGCCATCGCGTCAAGTGCACGCCGGTCCCTCAGGCCCGCTTCTCGAGGCAGGCGTAATAGAAGCCATCGGCGTCGGCCGCGCCGCTGGGCAGCGCACAGCCCGGCCCCGGGCCCGGCACCGGCGCGACGCCCGGCAGCAAAAGCCTAGCAGATTCGGTCACATCCAAAGCCGTCGGCTCGGCCGCCAGGAATTCGCCGACCACGGCCGCATTTTCCGCCCGCAGCACCGAACAGCTTGCGTACAGCAGCCGGCCCCGTGGTGCGAGCAAGGCATAGACCGAGCGCAACAGCGCGAGTTGCGTGGCCGCGAACCGCGGGATGTCGGCCGGCCGGCGCAGCAGTTTAATGTCGGGATGGCGGCGAATGACGCCCGTGCCTGAGCAGGGCACGTCGAGCAGGATCCGGTCAAATGGCTTTCCGTCCCACCAGGCGGCATTCGCTGCGTCTCCGGTGACGATTTTCGCGGCAAGCCGCAGGCGTGAAAGATTGTCCGCGATGCGCGCGCAACGCGCCGGATCGACGTCGAGTGCGACGAGTTCCGCGATGCCGGGCTCGAGTTCAAGGATATGGCAGGCCTTTCCGCCCGGTGCCGCGCAGGCGTCCAGCACGCGCATGCCACTGGTTGCAGCGAGCCAGTACGGCGCGAGCTGCGCAGCGGCGTCCTGCACGGACACCGCGCCTTCCGCGAAGCCGGGCAACTCGCCGACATTCATGGGCTCGGAGAGCCTGAGCGCTTCCGGGGCGAATGCAGGGCTCTCGGTGGCGATGCCCGCCGCGGCAAGTCTCGCGCGATATTCGTCGCGGCTCGCCTGCCTGCGGTTGACGCGCAACCACATCGGCGGCTCGGTGTTGCCGGCCGTCACCAGGACCTGCCACATATCCGGCCAGTCGCGCGCGAGCGCATCGAGAAGCCACGCCGGATGCGCATGGCGCGCTTCCGGCCTCTCATGCGCCCTGTTCATGATCGCCGTGCCCTCGCGCTGGAAGCGGCGCAACAGCGCATTGACGAAACCCGCCGCGCGCGGCCGCCCGAGCACGCGCGTCGCTTCGACGGTTTCCGCAACCGCCGCGTGCGCCGGTGTCGCGCCGTGTGCCAGCTGGAAGAGTCCCACCAGCGCGAGCGCGCGAATCTCCGGTTCGAGGGCGGTGTCCGGCCGGTCAAGCATCAGCGTAAGGCAGGCGTCGAGCTCGAAGTACCAGCGCACGGTGCCGAATGACAGCGACTGGATCGCAGGGCGCTGGGCCCGGTCCGGCGCGGCATCGGCGAGCGCAGACTCGAGCCGGCGCCCCTGCCCGGCGACCGCAGCGACGGCACGGGCCGCGGCGGCGCGGATTTCCGCTGCAGCCCCCGCGCTCAGGCCAGCACCAGGCCGACGTAGCCGCGCGTGTTTGCGAAATCCGCCGCGGTCACAGCGCGGCGCCCCGGCAACTGCAGGCGCTCGATTGCGAGCGCATCCCCGCCCGTCATCACGACCACGCCCGCCGGCCCTGCGGCGAGGATCGTGCCGGGCCGCGGACCCGGAGGCGCCGCGACGACACGCGCCTGCCAGATCCGCAGTTGCAGGCCCTCGAGCCTTGTTTCGGCGACCGGCCAGGGAATCTGCGCGCGGACCTTGCGTTCGATCACTTCCGCCCGCTCCTGCCAGGAAATGCGTGCCTCCGATTTCTGCAACTTGCGCGCGTAGGTCGCGAGCGCAGGATCCTGCGGCTCGAAGGACGCGCAGCCGTCAGCAAGCGCATCGAGCGCGGTGACGATCATCCCGGCGCCTAGCGCCGCCAGGCGCGACTCGAGCTCGCCCGCGGTTACCCCGGGTGCAATGGCGAGTTCCTGGCGCAGCATGACCGGCCCGGTGTCGAGCCCAGCTTCCATGCGCATGATGCAGACACCGGTCGTTTTGTCGCCGGCCTCGATCGCACGCGCAACCGGCGCCGCGCCGCGCCAGCGCGGCAACATCGAAGCGTGGATGTTCAGGCCGCCGAGGCGCGGTGTGTCGAGCATCGCCTGCGGCAACAGCAGGCCATAGGCGACGACCACCATGACATCCGGCGAATGACCGGAAAGGCGAGCCGGCGCGCCGGGATCACGCAGCGACTCCGGCTGCTCGACCGGCAAGCCCAGGGAGAGCGCACGATCCTTGACGGGACTTGCGGCAAGTTCACGTCCGCGCCCGGCGGGCCGGTCAGGTTGCGTGTAAACGACGACCAGGCGGTGGCGCGACGCTGCGATTGCATCGAGCGCCGGCAATGCGAATGAGGGGGTTCCGGCGAATCCAACCGCCAGGCTCGTATCCACGGGGGTCAACCGGTCAGATTGCCGGTGCGCGGGCGGGCGCCGGAGTCCGGCCTTCCGCGCGCAGGCGGCGGTCCTTTTGCAGCTTCCTGCGGACGCGCTGGCGCTTCATCTCCGACAGGTAGTCCACGAACAGCTTGCCATCGAGATGATCGATTTCATGCTGGACGCAGATCGCGAGCAAGCCGTCGAGCTCGACCTCGAATGGCTTGCCATTGCGCCCGATCGCGCGCACCCGCACGCAGAGGGCGCGCTCGATTTCGTCGTAATAGCCGGGCACCGACAGGCAACCCTCCTGCGACGTCGTCGTGCCACCTTTGGCGAGGATCTCCGGATTGATGAAAACGCGCGGGTCATTGCTCCCCTCGGAGATATCGGCGACCAGCAGGCGCTGGTGCACATCGACCTGCGTCGCAGCCAGCCCAATGCCATTTGCGGCGTACATGGTCTCCAGCATGTCGTCGATCAGTTCACGCAATGCGGCGTCCACGGCGCCGACCGGGACCGCACGGGTACGCAATCGGGGGTCTGGATACTCCAGGATTGTGAGGCGCGTCATGTGAGTGGGGCCGCGGGTGCGTGTAACTGACCGGGGAATGCTGTTAAAGTTCGTCGAAGCATAGACTTATGCGCGTTTGGTGACCCGGAAGTATACGATCGTTCGGGCCGCCCCGGCAGTGTAGGGAGCAATTCGCATGGCATCGCCTGGCAAATCCCCGTCCCGCAGCCCCGTCATCAGCCTGGCTAGCGCCGCGCTTATGGCGCTCGCGTTGTCGATTGCCCTTCCGGCCGGTGTCGCCACCGGCCAGCAGCAGGGCATCGACCGTGGCGTCATCCCGGTCGCGCCTGACGCGCCCGAGCGTTACACGGTCCAGAAGGGCGACACCCTGTGGGACATCTCGGCCAAGTTCCTGACCGATCCCTGGTACTGGCCGGAAATCTGGCACATCAATTCGCAGGTCGCGAATCCGCACCTGATCTACCCCGGCGACGTGCTCGCGCTGACCTGGGTTGAAGGTCAGCCGCGGGTCATGGTCGAGACCGGCGGACCGATTCGCATGTCCCCGCGCGTGCGCGAGAGCCCGCTGTCGGAAGCGATCAATGCGATCCCGTATGACCGGATTGCCGCGTTCACGTCACGACCCGACGTGCTGGCCGCAGAGCAGGTCAAGGGCGCGCCCTACGTCGTGCGCGGGCGCGATCAACGCCTGATATCGGCGCAGGGCAACGATATCTATGTTCGCCGGTTCACGAATTCTGCGCCCGGCGGACGCTACAACATCTATCACGTCGGCGATGAACTGAAGGATCCAGACACCGGTGACGTGCTGGGTTACCAGGGCATGTTCACCGGCCAGGCAGACCACCGGCAATCCGGAGATCCGGCCACGTTGTTCGTCGCGAACTCCGCGCGCGAGACGACTGAGGGCGACATCCTGTTGCCGGATGCCGTCAGTCTGAATATGGATTTCATTCCGCGCGCGCCGGCGACGGCGATCAACGGCACGATCATGTCGGTCTCGGGTGGCGATCAGCGCACGGTCACGGGTGAGTTCGATGTCGTGGTCATCAATCGCGGCTCGAGCCAGGGTCTTGCGCCCGGACATGTGCTCGCGATCTGGGAAGCGGGCGAGGAAGTCCTGGACAAGAGCGCCAATGCGGTCAGCCGGAAAGCGCGACTTCCCGAGGAGCGCATCGGCCTCCTGATGGTCTTCAAGACCTACGACCGCATGAGTTACGCCCTTGCGATGGAATCGAGCCGCGAAATCAAGGCAGGCGACACCGTCCGCAAGCCCTAGCTCCGGTCCAGTCAGCGAATCGAAGCGCCGGCCACGAGGCCGGCGCTTTTTTCATTTTCGCGCCGCCACCGTAAGTATAAGTCCGTATTGCGCAGACCACGGGAATTCGAGATGGTGTCATTGCATTCACGGGACGGGAAATTCGTGAATGGATGCCTTTCCGCACGATAGTGCCGAAAGGAAGTGCGGTGGGGATTCGACCTTGCCGCATGCGTTGTGAGGTCGCTGGACACAACGCGGGCCCCGCAATCGGGGCGCCTGAGTCGGACCCGTCCGATGAGGGGAAGGTTGCCGGCAAACCCGGTGAAGCGCCGACAGGCGCATGCATCGAGCGTCGAGGAACTAGCCGACAATCGCCAGCGGGCCAAGAACCCCTGCACCGGGCAGCGCTGCCCCTGCGGGGGTTCTCCTATTCCGGGCTGATCCCGCACAATGTCCCATGCGGGAATTCAAGACGTTTACGACCCATCTTGAGTGCAGCATGACCGGTGCACGTTACGCGGCCGATCAGTTGCATGGGCTCTCGGACGCCGGCAAGCCTTTGCTGGTGCGCTATGACCTCGAGGCCCTGCGGCACGCGATCAGCAAGGACGAACTGGCGAAGCGCGCGGAAGGCGGCTTCTGGCGCTACCGCGAATTCCTGCCGGTGCGCCAGGATGCCAATGTCATGCGCCTCGGCGAAGTGGTCACGCCACTCATTGCGGCACCGAAGGCTGCCCGACTGCACGGCGCGCGCACACTGCTGGTCAAGGACGAAGGCCGCCTGCCGACCGGATCGTTCAAGGCGCGCGGTCTCGCGCTCGCAGTGTCGATGGCGAAGGAGCTGGGTGTCAGGCGCATGGCAATGCCGACCAATGGCAACGCCGGCGCCGCACTCGCGGCCTATGCGACCCGCGCCGGCATCGAATCCTGGGTGTTCTGCCCGAACGACACGCCTGAGGTCAATGTGCGGGAAATCGCGTTGCAGGGCGCGCGCGTCTTCCTGGTCGATGGACTGATCAATGACTGCGGGCGTCTGGTCGCCGAGGGCAAGGCGAAAATGGGCTGGTTCGACACCTCCACGCTCAAGGAGCCCTACCGGATCGAGGGCAAGAAGACCATGGGCATCGAGCTTGCGGAGCAGCTCGACTGGCGGCTGCCCGACACGATTTTTTATCCGACCGGCGGCGGCACCGGGCTGATCGGCATGTGGAAGGCCTTTGCCGAACTCGAGGCCATCGGCTTCATCGGTAGCGAGCGTCCGCGCATGGTCGTCGTCCAGGCCGCGGGCTGCGCACCGATCGTGAAGGCCTGGCGGGAAGGCCGCGAGCACGCCGAACCCTGGAAGAACGCCCGTACACTGGCCTCCGGCATCCGCGTGCCGGGCGCGATCGGCGATTTCCTGATCCTGCGTGCCGTCCGCGAGAGCGGCGGTTTCGCGATCGCGGTCGAAGACGAGGCAATCACGGCTGCGCAGGACGAGATGGCGCGCGTCGAGGGGCTGCTGCTGTGCCCCGAGGGTGCTGCGACTTATGCCGCCTGGCGCGCGGCGATTGCGAGTGGCCAGGTCGGTCGCGACGAGCGGGCGCTCCTCTTCAATTGCGCGAGCGGCCTCAAGTACCCGATGCCGCCGGCGGGCCGGCCGATCGACTGTCACCATCCCGTGGACTACGCGGCGCTCGCAGGCGGGCCATAGCCGCGCGCAGATCGGTTTCCCCGCGGCGCAGGTGGGCCCAGTGGCCGCGCGGCCTGTACCGCTCGAGCCCGCGCATCAGCTTCTGCACCGCTGATGCATCCAGGCCATAGTCGGCAAGCCAGGCGCTGCAACGCTGCGCCGGAAAATGACTGCCGATCCGGTACACCAGGTCGAGCAGGTCAAAGGTCGCCATCCGGGTCCCTGCAATACCGCGCGGGAAGATGTGGCTGTACGACATGTCGATGATGTGAAACGTGGGCGCCCCCGCCACGGGAAACGAAACCAGGATGTTCCTCGGCGCCAGGCCGCCGTGCGACACGCCGCTGTCGTGCATGCGCCGCGTAAGTCGCAACAGCGGCGAAAGGTCCGTGACCGCGCCGGGCTCCTTCAACAACTTGTCGAGCGCCGTGGCACCTGCCACCTCACGGGTCACGAGCAATTCAAAACGGCCGTGCGGGTCGTGATGGCCATGCGACCAGGACAGTGGCTCGGAACAGGCGACTCCATGGCGCACCAGGTGCGACAGCACCTTGAATTCGCGCTCGGCGCGATAGGGGAGAAACCACCGGCGAACGGGATCGTAGAATGGCCGCCGGCGATACATCTTCATGATCGCGCGACCGCCGCCTTGCAGCGGTTCCGACCAGACCAGCGTGCCGTACTCGGCCTTGATCAGGGTCTGCCCAGGCTCAGCGCGTGCCGCCGTCACACGATTCCCTGGTCCTTGGCGATCAACGCGTAGCGGTGGCCGGAGCCGATGCGCGACAGCGGCGGTGCTGCGATGAGCCTGGCGCCACGCTCGCGCGCGAGCTCGGCCACGCGCTTCGTCGTCATGGTCATCTTTGGCGGCTGGCGGTCGAAGGGCCTGCGCAGGCGCCGCAGCAGGTTTTTCAGGGAATGGTGATCGAAGAAAGTCATGATCACGAAGCGCCGCGAAACCCTGAGCAGCTCCGTCAGCAGCCGCTCGCGCTCGGCAGCGGTCGGCAGGTGATGGGACAGCCGAACGCAGACCGTGCCGTCGACACTTCCGTCACGTAGTGGGATATGAAATGCCGAGGCCGTCATCCAGATCCTGGGCGTCGCGACCGAGGACTCCGCGCGGCCGAACAGGAGCTGGCCGTGCGCGATGTCGGCCTCGATCACAAGCTCAGCTGCGTCTGCGAAGGCAGGCGTCAGCCGGCTGCCGCCGCAAGGCAGGTCGAGGATGATCCGGGAACGCCCTACCCGCTCGACATGCTGCTTGATCAACTGGAATTCGCGTTGCGTGCTTTGGCGCTTCAGCAGGTGCTGCCGGTAGCTCAGGTTGTAGGCCGCAGCGCGGTCGACACGCTGGTATTCCGCCTGGTAGCTCGTGCTCTGCTCGTTCGCCTGCGGCTCACCCCAGGTTTCCGAAGTGCCGCGAATCGCGAGCAGCGCAATGTTGTCGCGCAGCGGATAGGACGCGCCACATTTCTTGCAGTCAATCGAGGCGGACCCGATCGCCAGGCTTGACGAGCAGCCAGGGCAGATCAGGAGATCCGCAATGGCCGCGATCCCGGCATCGTCGCCGGCCTTGGCCGTCGGTATTGAAGTCATCGAGTCAACGCTCCTTGGACGATCGGCTGCCTGACAACCAACCTAAATAATAATCTCTTTAACAATCAACAAGTCAGCCCCACTCCACCCTGCCATTTATGCCACTTCGCAGCCCAAATCGACAGGCACGGCGGCACCCCGGTTCCGGATCATGGTCCGGTGGCGACGAGGACACAAACCGCAGCGCACAGCGCCTGGCTGCGTCTTGCGCGCGTGCCAGGCATGGATATCCCTGGCGCGAGGGCACTGCTGGAGCAGCTTGGCGGACCCGAGGCGCTGCTCGCGGCGACCGAAGCGGAGCTTACCCGCGCAGGGCTGGTGCGCGCTGGCCTGCCCGCGCTTCTCCAACCGGATGACAGCGCGCTCGAGCAGGACCTGCGATGGCTTGAAATACCCGGGCACTGCCTGCTGATGGCCGACGACCCCCGCTATCCCCCGCAGCTCGCCGCGACCGCCGGCGCACCGCTTGCGATCTTCGTCGAAGGCGAGCCGGCCTTGCTGTCGCTGCCGCAACTCGCGATCGTCGGCAGCCGCTCCGCCACGGCGGCGGGCCGCGAGACCGCCTTTGAGTTCGCCGGTCGCCTGTGCGCCGCCGGACTCGCGATCACGAGCGGTCTGGCCACCGGCATCGATGCCGCCGCGCATCGAGGCGCACTTGCGGCCGGAGGCATGACGATTGCGGTCTGCGGCACCGGGCTTGATCAGGTCTACCCCGCAGAGCATGCAGCACTCGCCGCAGCAATCGCGGCGCAAGGCGCGCTGGTTTCGGAGTTCTCCATGGGTACGGCGCCACTCGCCATGAATTTCCCGCGCCGCAATCGCGTGCTATCAGGACTTGCGCGCGGCGTGCTCGTCATCGAGGCGGCTGCGCGATCCGGCTCACTGATCACGGCGCGGCTCGCCGGCGAGCAGGGACGGGACGTCATGGCCGTGCCCGGCTCGATACATAACGCGCTCGCGCGCGGCTGCCATCGCCTGATCAAGGATGGTGCGGCGCTCGTGGAATCACCCGAGGACGTGCTCGCGGTGATCGGTTTCCGGGAACTCGCGGCAGCGGCCGGCGCAGGCGAAAAAACCCCGGGCGGAGTTCGAAAATCCAGCAAGGGGTTGGACAGCGCGGAAGAAATGCTGTTGAATGCGCTCGGTTTCGAGCCGGCGGATCTCGACAAACTGGTCGAAAGAACGGGCTTTCCGGCCCAGGCCGTCGCCTCGATGTTGCAACTGCTCGAACTGGAAGGTCGGATCGAGTCGCTGGCCGGCGGGCGTTACAGCCGGACTCCACCAAGGCAGGCCCGATGAAGGAAAGCGTTCTCGATATTCTGATCCACCTGTTCGAGAACTTCCTGGACGCCGATGACGACAGCGCGCCGAGCCGGGATGCCTTGAAGCAGGGACTGGAGCAGGCCGGATATCCGGAGACGGACATCGAGCGCGCGCTGGCCTGGCTCGAGAGCCTGGCCGCAGATCCGGACCGGGTCATGAGCGAGGGAACCGCGCGCGCGGTACGCGTGTTCAGCGGCCACGAGCAGCTGCGCCTCGACACGGATGTGCGCGGCTACCTGCTGCACCTGGAGAATCTGGGCATCCTGTCCGCAGCGCAGCGCGAGGTCGTCATCGACCGGCTGCTGGCGCTCGAGGCCGACGACATCGACATCGAGCAGCTGAAGTGGGTGGTCCTGATGGTGCTGTTCAGCCAGCCCGGCCAGGAAAATGCCTACCAACGCATGGAAGACCTTGTGTTCGACGAGCGGCGGGACGCGATGCACTGAACGCCTGCGGCAGTGGTCGGCCAGTGAGCCGCGGCCGGGCCCGCGGCTTTGGCGTCTTTGGGGACGTGAGACGAAATAGAGTATGAGCATCAATCTCGTCATCGTGGAATCGCCAGCCAAGGCGAAAACCATCAAGAAGTACCTCGGCCCTGATTTCGAGGTGCTGGCTTCGTATGGTCACGTTCGCGACCTGATCGAGAAGGAAGGCGCGGTTGACCCCGAGCGGGACTTCGAGATGAAGTACCAGCTCATCGAGAAGAATCGCCCCAAGGTGGATGCGATCGAGCGCGCGATGCGCAAGGCCAAGGCGTTGTTCCTCGCAACCGACCCCGATCGCGAGGGCGAGGCGATCTCCTGGCACCTCGCCGAGATCCTGCGCGAGCGCGGCGTGCTCGAGGGCAAGGAGCTGAAGCGCGTACGCTTCTACGAGATCACGAAGAACGCGGTGCGCACGGCGATCGAGCAATCCGAGGGACTGAACGACAACCTCGTCAGTGCGCAGCAGGCGCGCCGCGCGCTCGATTACCTGGTCGGCTTCAACCTGTCGCCGCTGCTGTGGAAGAAGATCAAGCCGGGACTCTCGGCCGGCCGCGTGCAGAGTGTCGCATTGCGGTTGATTTGCGAGCGCGAAGCGGAGATCACGCGCTTCATCCGCCTGGAGTACTGGACCATCGAGGCCGATGCGTCCAAGGACAAGGCGCGATTCCCGGCGCGGCTCGTCGAGTACCGCGGCGAAAAAGTCGAGGCCGACACGCAAAAGGGCCGCTTCACGATCACCGCGGAAGCGCAGGCCCGCGAGGCCGAACGCACGATCATCGCCGCCGCGGGCGGCGTGCTGACGGTGGATTCCGTCGAGCGCAAGCCGAAGCGCCGCAATCCGCCGCCGCCATTCACGACTTCCACGCTGCAGCAGGAATCCGCGCGCAAGCTGGGTTTCACCGCCAGGCGCACGATGCAGACCGCGCAGCGGCTCTACGAGTCGGGCCACATCACCTACATGCGCACCGACTCGGTCTCGTTGTCGCAGGACGCGGTCATTGAGATGCGCGACACGATCCGCGCGACCTTTGGCGAGAAGGCGCTTTCGGACGGCATCAATGTCTACAAGACCAAGTCGAAGAATGCCCAGGAGGCCCACGAGGCGATCCGCCCGACCTCGGCGGCCCTCGCACCCCAGCAAGCCGAGGTGGAGGTTGTCGATGAGGACCAGCGGCGGCTTTATGCATTGATCTGGAAGCGCGCCATCGCCTGCCAGATGGCGCCCGCGGTGTTCGATACCATCGCGGTGGATCTCGTCGCGGGCGATCGCGGCGCGGCAGGCGCGAACCGGCACGTTTTCCGCGCGAATGGCCAGACACTGCTGGAACCGGGATTCCTCGCCGCCTATCACGAGGACCACGACGAGGACGAGACCGACGTCGAGAGCGAGGATGAGCAGCGCCTGCCAGCACTCGAGCCCGGCGAGCAGGTGGCGCTCGAGACCCTGCGGCCCGAGCAGCACTTCACGCAGCCGCCGCCGCGTTATACCGAGGCGAGTCTCGTCAAATCGCTCGAGAGCCACGGCATCGGGCGACCTTCGACCTATGCCTCGATCATCGAGACGCTGCGCTACCGCAAGTATGTCGAGATGCTCGGCCGCGCCTTCCAGCCGACCGACATCGGCAAGATCGTCAGCAGGTTCCTCGTCAAGTACTTCGAGACCTACGTGGACTACGGCTTCACGGCGGCCATGGAAGATGTGCTCGACGAGATCTCGAATGGCGAGAAGCCATGGCGCCCCGAACTCGCGCGATTCTGGAAGCCGTTCTCGAAACTGGTCGAGCACATCGGCAAGACCGTCACCCGCGAAGAGGTCGCCGAGTCGCGCGAGATCGGCCAGCACCCCGGGAGCGGCAAGCCGATCACCGTGCGCATGGGCGCGTACGGACCGTTCGTGCAATGCGGCACCCGAAACGATCCCGATAAGCCGAAATTCGCGAGCCTGATGCCGGGCCAGCACATGGACGATGTCACGCTGCCGGACGCATTGAAGCTCCTTTCGCTGCCACGCATGCTGGGGCATGGACCGGATGGCACGCCGATCAGCGTCGGCCGCGGCCAGTACGGACCCTACGTCAAGTACGGCGCGAAATTTGCGTCGATCAAGGAAGACGACCCGTTCGAAGTGACGCTCGTACGCGCGCTCGAGATCGTTGCCGCCAAGATCCAGGCCGACCACGAACGCACGATCCTCGATTTCCCGGATGCCGGCATCCAGGTGCTGAAGGGCCGTTATGGCCCCTACATCACCGATCGCAAGCGCAATGCCCGGATCCCGAAGGATCGCGACCCGGCTTCGATGACGCTCGAGGAGTGCGTTGCGCTCCTGGCCGTGGCGCCCGAGCGCGGCAAGGGCCGCTTTGGCCGGCGCGGCGCGCGGAAACCCGCGGCAGGCCCCGCGCCTCTAGCTGTCGCACCGCCCGCCGCAGCAACAACGGCAGCAACACCACCCGCGAAGGCCAGGGCCGTGCGCAAGGCGCCCGCGAAGAAGAAACCCGCGCCGCGCGCCGCCGGCAAGGCTCGTCGCGCCAAGGAGTGAGCCATGCTCGATCGTGCCGCCGTGAGCGCGTGGCTGCTCGAGTTGCAGGAGCGGCTCACCGAGGCGCTCGAGCGCACCGATGGCAGTGCCCGGTTTCGCCGTGACGCCTGGCAGCGGCCGGAGGGCGGCGGCGGCGAAACGCGTGTCCTGAAGGACGGCGCGCTATTCGAGCAGGCAGGCATCAACTTTTCGCAGATTCGCGGCGTCTGCATGCCGCCCTCAGCGAGCGCGCAACGTCCGGCACTCGCGGGCGCGCCATTCGAGGCGATGGGCGTGTCGCTCGTCGCGCATCCGCGCAACCCGCATGTCCCGACCACGCACATGAACCTGCGTCTGTTCGTCGCTGAACCCGCCGGCGGTGAGATCGCATGGTGGTTCGGCGGCGGTTTCGACCTGACTCCTTACTATCCGGAAGAAGAGGATGCGAGGCACTGGCACAGGATCGCGCGATCGGCCTGCGAGGGATGCCCGTCCGGCACTCATGAGCGCTACAAGGACTGGTGCGACCGCTACTTCTACCTGCCGCACCGCGGCGAGACGCGCGGCGTCGGCGGCTTGTTCTTCGACGACCTCAATGAATGGGGATTCGAGGCCTGCTTCGCCTTCATTCGCCGTGTCGGCGCCGCATTCGTCGCCGGCTACCTGCCGATCGCAGAACGACGGCGTAATACAGCCTTTGGCGAACGCGAGCGGCAATTCCAACTCTATCGGCGCGGCCGCTACGCGGAATTCAACCTGATCCACGATCGCGGCACGCTGTTCGGGCTGCAGTCCGGCGGGCGCACCGAGTCCATCCTGATGTCGCTGCCGCCACTCGCGCGCTGGGAGTACGGCTGGAAGCCAGAGCCCGGTTCGCCCGAGGAACGACTCAGCCGCGATTTCCTGCATCCGCGCGACTGGCTCGCCGGCTCTGCCCCTTGAAGTACCGCCACGCCTGCCACGCAGGGAATTTCGCCGACGTCGTGAAGCATGTCGTGCTGGTCACGGTGCTCACGCGGCTGGCGGAAAAAGAACGTCCACTCTTCTATCTCGACACCCACGCAGGCCGCGCCCGCTACGACCTGGGCTCGCGCGACAGCGCCGCGGAAGCGGCTCGCGGTATCCTGCGACTCGCCGTCGCAGTCCCGAAGGGCATGCCCGCGCCGATCCGCCGCTATCTCGAGCTGGTGCGCGGCTTCGACCCCGCCAATGACACTGTGCCGAAAATCTACCCGGGTTCACCCTGCATCGCCGCGGCTCTGCTGCGGCCGGACGACCATGCCGCGCTCTGCGATATCGAGCCAGGCGAAGCGCAATTGCTCGCCCGCGAGTTTTACGGCGACCGGCGTTTCGGCATCCACTGCCGGGACGGCTTTGAGGCACTGGCTGCCTTGCTGCCACCGCGCGAGAAGCGCGGGCTGGTGCTGATCGATCCGCCCTACGAGGAGCAGCAGACCGATATGGAGCGCGTCGCCGATGCCCTGGCGGCCACGGCGGAACGCTGGCCGCAGGCCGTGCTTGCCGCCTGGTATCCGATCAAGCTTGCCGCGGTGATCGCGCGTTTCCACCGGCGCCTGCTCGATGCAGGCCTCAAGCGCGTACTCGCGGTGGAACTCTGCGTGCATCCCGACGATTCGCGCGCCGGGTTGAATGGGTCGGGAATGCTGTTGGTCAATCCGCCGTGGAAGGTCGACGGCGACCTGCGCGCGGCCATGCCTGCGCTGCATGCGATCCTCGCGCCTGAGGGCGGCGGGCGCTGGCGCGTGGACTGGCTCGCGGGAGAATGAAGGGCGGCGGTCAGTTGCCCCAGTCCACCGCTTCAAATACCTGCTGTGCGATGCCGTCCAGGTCCTTCAACTGGCCAACGATTGCAATGCTTCCGCGCGGCGCCGGCAGGACAACGCCGGCGTATCCCTGCTCGGCGAGCTCGACCCGCCCGCTGACACTGCGGTGCCGGAGCAACAGGACCGTGACCGGACCCCTGGCTGTCCGCACCACGAGGTGGGGCACGACATGACCCTCGAAGACGCAGCGCATCGCAAACGTCACGTCGCCCAGCCCCGGGCGCAGCCGCGTGCCCTCCGGGTCCAGCACGCCGGCGAGCGTAGCCTGCGCGATCGGGGCCGTCCCGCTCATCGCGTCCGGCTCGTGGGCAACATGGCCGATGACTTCGCGCGCCAGCGACGGACGCGGCGAAGCGATCCAGAGCGCGAACCCGACCGTGACTCCGATCATGATGCTGGCCGCGAGCGCCAGCCAGCGCGGGCGGCGCGTTGCGCTGCCAGTGGGCAACGCCGTTGTATCGCCTTTGCGGATGCGCGCCGCATCGATGGCGAGCGCGCGCCCGATGACTGCGTCCATGGCCCGCAACTCGTCCTGATGGCGCGCACAGGCAGGGCACTTCGCGCGGTGCCCTTCGATCCCGGCACCGGAAGCCGAAGGCTCCGCACCGACGCAGCGACGGAATTCCAGGCAATTCATGGCGGCGATGGCTCCACGGTGATGCCGAGTTCCTGGCGCAGGCGCGCGCGGGCGCGGAACAGCCGGGTCAGCACGGCTCCCTGCTTCAGACCCATCTGATCAGCTATTTCCTTGGTCGAGTAACCCATCATCACCTGCAGCACCAGCGGCTCGCGGTATTCATCATCCAGCCGGAACAGGGCTTCGCGCATCTCCGCGAGGCCTGCATCGTCTTCTGCCGCGAGCACATTCGCCTCCGCGATCACCAGCGCGTCGAGATCGGTGACCTCGAAGCGCTTGCGCTCGAAGGAGCGGGCGAACTCCCTGCGCACAATGGTCAGCAGCCAGGATTTCGCCTTGCCATCCTCCGTGAGCGCGTCAAAGGACTTCCAGGCCCGCAACAGCGCCTCCTGCACCACGTCCTCGGCGAGCTCCCGATCCCGGCCGAGCCAGAACGCGAAGCGCAGCAGATCGGGGCGCAAAGTCTCGCACAGCGTCGCAAAGCGCCGCCGCCTGTCCGTACCGCGCTCGGCGCCATTCATGTATAAAGACCGGCCATAGCAGGGTTTTATTTCCGGCCCACAGCCGGCGACTTTACCGCAGCCGACGCCGGGTCAGGAGCCTCATGGGTCAGCGTGTCACCGGGAGTTATCCTCGAACCAGGCCGAGGCGCATGCGCCGCGACCCGTTTTCCCGGCGGCTCGCCCGGGAATCGCGGCTCACGGTGGATGACCTGATCCAGCCCCTGTTCGTCATCGAGGGAAGCAAGCGGCGGGAGCCGGTCGCCTCGATGCCCGGCATCGAGCGCCTGAGCATCGATCTTCTCGTCGCGGAGGCCGGGCGCCTCGCCGGTCTGGGGATTCCCGCCGTCGCGCTGTTTCCGGTGCCCGATCCTTCGGCCAAGTCGGATGACGGCCGCGAGGCCTGGAATCCCGATGGTCTCGCACAGCGTGCGGTGCGCGAGCTCAAGCGCAAGCTGCCCGGTCTCGGCGTGATCACCGACGTCGCGCTCGATCCATACACGACGCACGGACAGGATGGGATCATCGACAATTCCGGGCTCGTGCTGAATGACGTGACGGTTGCCGCACTTGTGAGACAAGCGTGCTCCCATGCGAAATCCGGCGCCGATATGGTCGCACCCTCGGATATGATGGACGGGCGGATCGGCGCAATCCGCTCTGCGCTGGAGCAGGACGGTTATCACGATACCCGGATTCTCGCTTATTCCGCGAAATACGCTTCGTGTTTCTACGGACCATTCCGCGACGCAGTCGGTTCCGCGACTTCCCTCGGCAAGGCCGACAAGTCGACCTATCAGATGGACCCGGCCAACAGCGACGAGGCGCTGCACGAGGTGGCGCTCGACATCTCGGAAGGCGCAGACATCGTGATGATCAAGCCGGGGCTGCCGTATCTCGACGTCGTGCGACGCGTCAAGGATGAGTTCAGCATGCCGACATTCGTCTACCAGGTCAGCGGCGAGTACGCGATGCTCGCGGCCGCGATTGCAAATGGCTGGCTCGAGGAGCGCGCGGCAGTGCTCGAGAGCCTCGCCTGCATCAAGCGCGCCGGCGCCGACGGCATCCTGAGCTACTACGCCGGTCGCGCCGCCGGCTGGCTACGGGGGGATTGAAGGCATGGCCGCGCACGAGGTTCCTGGTCGCTACGCGCTGTTCGGGCATCCGGTCAGCCACAGCTGGTCGCCGTTCATCCACGGCCTGTTCGCGCGGCAGTTCGATCACCTCGTGGACTACAAGCTGTGCGACGTCGATCCGCTGGCGTTCCGGCGCGCGGTCATCGATTTTTTTGTCGAGGGCGGCGGCGGCGCCAATGTCACACTGCCGCACAAGCCGGCCGCAGCGGAAATTGTCAATGAGCTGTCGGCGCGTGCCGAGCGCGCCCGCGCCGTCAATACGATCATCCGCAGGAGCCCGACGGAGCTCCTCGGCGACAACACCGACGGCACCGGTCTCGTAACCGATCTCGTCAGCAACCTCGGTGTCACCGTCAGCGGGTCACGCATGCTGGTGCTCGGCGCCGGCGGTGCCGTGCGCGGAGTCCTGGCGCCACTGCTCGAGCAGGAACCGCGCGAGGTCCGCATCGCGAACCGCACGCCCGAGCGCGCGACCCGCCTGCGCGATGAATTCTCGGATCTTGGCGAGATTTCGGCCTCGAGCTTTGACGAGGTGGATGACCTGCCCTGGGACATCGTCATCAATGCGACCGCCGCGAGTCTCGCGGGCGAGGTGCCGGCGCTGCCGCCGCGCGCCATCGGTCACGACACCGTCTGCTATGACATGGCCTATGGGCGCGGCGACACGGCATTCATGCGCTGGGCCACGGAACGCGGTTCGTCGCGCTCCTACAAGGGCTGGGGCATGCTGGTCGAACAGGCAGCCGAATCCTACCGGCTGTGGCACGGCGTGCGGCCGGCGACCAAGCCCGTGCTCGACGCGCTCGAGCGGCTCTAACCACGCTTCAGATAGTCGTCCTTCAAGGCCACGTAGTGCGCGGCCGATTCCGCGAGCATCGCGATCTCATCTGCACGAAGCGCGCGCGCCTCGCGTGCGGGACTTCCCAGCCATAGCGTCCGCGGCGCCAGCTTCCTGCCGGCCGGAACGAGACTGCCCGCGCCGACGATGACTTCATCGCCGACGATTGCGCCGTCCATCACGATCGCGCCCATACCGACCAGGCAGCGCGCGCCGATCGTGCAGGCGTGCAGGATCACGCGATGCCCGACCGTGCATTCCGCTCCCACCAGAAGCGGGATGCCGTCCGCGCCCGCGAGCCGCGCGCTGGCGACGTGCAGCACGCTGCCGTCCTGGATGCTGGTGCGCGCGCCGATCTCGATGTAGTTCACGTCGCCGCGCAGTACGGCGCCGGGCCAGATCGAGGCGTCGTCGCCGATGGTCACGCGGCCGATCACGACGGCGGCCGGGTCGATCCAGACACGCTTTCCGATGACAGGCCGGACATCGCGGTAGGGGCGGATATTCATGTCAGCGGATTGTCACGAATTCCTCGGCGCTGGTGGGATGGATCGCGACCGTGTCATCGAAGTCGCGCTTGGTCGCGCCCATACAGAGCGCCACGGCGAAACCCTGCAGCATCTCGTCGGCGCCCGCGCCGATCACGTGCAGGCCGACGATGCGCTGCAGGGCGCCCACGGTCACGAGCTTCATCTCGGCGCGGCGCCTGCGCTCCGTCAGGCCGTGGTACAGCGGCATGAAATCCGTGCGGAACACTTCGACCGCATCGCCATGCGCCGCGCGCGCCTCCTGCTCGGAGAGGCCCACGGTGCCGATCGGTGGATGAGTGAAAATCACGGTCGGAATCAACCGGTAATCGAGATGCCGGTCGCTCATGCCGCCGAACAGGCGGTCGGCGAGCCGCCGCCCCGCGGCGATCGCGACCGGTGTCAACGCCTCGCGGCACGTCACATCGCCAATCGCATGGATGCCCGGCACATTCGTGTCCTGAAGCAGATCCGTGACGACCTCTCCCTGCGCGCCGGTCGCGACACCGGCCTCGGCGAGCCCGAGTGCGTCGCCGCGAGGCCGGCGGCCGACCGCCCAGATCACGGTTTCGAACGGGCCGGCGCTGCGGCCGTCCTCGAGCCCGATGCTGAGGCCCTCCTCCCGTTTCGTCACCGCCTTCGACACGGCGTTCTCGATAATCGCAATGCCGTCCGCTCGCATCGCCTTCATCAGCGCGAAGGACAACATCTCGTCGAAATCACGCAGCATGCGATCGTGCCGGACCAGCACGGTGACCGAAGCGCCGAGCGCCGCGAATACGCCGGACAGTTCCGCCGCGACATAACCGCTGCCGACCAGGGCGACCGACGCCGGCAGCTTTGCGAGCTCGAAGAAACCGTCCGAACTGATGCCCAGATCCGCGCCGGGCAGGGCCGGAATGACCGGCTCACCCCCGGTCGCGATCACGATGTGGGGCGCTTCGTGTTCACCCGCGCCGATCGTCACGCGCCCGGAGCCTGCGAGCCGTGCGCCTGCCTTCAGCAGCGTGACGCCGCGCCGGCCGAGGTTATCGGCGTAAATGCCCCGCAGGCGCAGCACGTAGGCGTCGCGGCGTTCCTTCAATTTCCGCCAGTCATGACCGCGGTGCTCAAGGTCGAAGCCATAGCCGCTGGCGTCCGCAATGCAATGGGCGAGTTCTGCCGCGTGAAACATGATTTTTTTCGGGACGCAGCCGACATTGACGCAGGTGCCGCCGAGCGGACCGGGCTCGGCCAGCACGACACGCGCGCCGTGTTCAGTCGCGCGCTGCGCGCAGGCAAGCCCGCCGCTGCCGCCGCCGATCACGATGAGATCCCATCGCTCCGTCATCTCCGCCCCGCGCGGATACCAGGAGCGCCGATGATATACTCGATCGCGTCATGACCTGGGTCATCGTGCCCGCCATTGCCGCGCTTCTTGCGCTCCTCGCGATCCTCGCCCGCAATGGCCTGCTACGGCTGCGCGATTCAGTTCACAGCTCATGGGCAAGCCTCGACTCGCTGCTCCTCGAGCGTCACGACCTGCTGGCGGAGTTCGTGGAACTCTGCACACGCCACATGCGCTATGAACAGGACGTCCTCGAGCGGGTCGCGCGAGCGGATGCCGCCACATTCGGCGCCGCTGCGCGCGGTGACATCCCTGCGCTGGCCGCCGCCGAGATGTTGCTTCGCGCCTCGGTCACAAGCCTGCTCGCGCTTGCGGAGAATTACCCCGTGCTCTGCGCGGAGGCCGGCTTCATCGCACTGCGCGAGCGAGTCCTCTGCGTCGGCGTCGCGATCATCGAACGCCGCGAGCTCTACAATTCCGCGGTGAACCTGCTGAATGTCCGTAGCCAGGCATTTCCGCACCGGATGGTCGCACGCGCCATCGGGTTTCATGCGGAGGTGCTCTTCGAGTGATGCGCATCGCCACCTGGAATGTGAACTCGCTGCGGGTGCGGCTGCCGCATCTTGCGCAGTGGCTCGCCGCGAATCCGGTCGATGCCATCGGGCTGCAGGAACTCAAGCTGCCCGACGAGCAGTTTCCACGCGCCGAGATCGAGGCTCTCGGCATGCACGCCGCACATTACGGCCAGAAGACCTATAACGGCGTTGCGATTCTCGCGCGCGCCGCGCTTGCCGACGTCACGACCGGGATCCCTGGTGACGACGATCCGCAGCGGCGCGTGATCGCGGCGACGATCGGCGGGGTAAGGCTGATAAATGTCTACGTGCCGAATGGCCAGGAAGTCGGCTCGGAGAAATACGCCTACAAGCTCGCCTGGCTCGAAAGGCTGAGGGCCTGGCTTGCAGGTGAGCTTGCGCGCCATCCACGGCTCGCGATCGTCGGCGACTTCAACATCGCGCCGGAAGACCGGGACGTGCACGACCCTGCGAAATGGGAGGGCTCGGTGCATGTCAGCGAACCGGAGCGCAAGGCACTCGCCGCAATCACCGGACTCGGACTCGTGGACCTGTTCCGGCGCTTCGAGCAGCCGCCTGGCACATGGTCGTGGTGGGACTACCGCATGGGTGCATTCCGCCGCAATCACGGACTGCGTATCGACCTGGTGCTGGCGTCCGCTGCACTTGCGGCGCGCTGCAAGGCCTGCACGGTGGATCGCGGCCCGCGCGCCTGGGAGCGCCCTTCGGACCACGCCCCGGTTGTCGCCTCGTTTGACATAGGCTGAGCCGCAGGATGTGATCCTGCGCAAACTCGGGCCAAGCCGGTTGGCGGGGGCCGGCGGCGCGAGCGTAAACTGCATCTCTACAAGTGACCCGCCCCTACCGCCGCAGCGATTTCGACGTCACCGACACGGTGCAGGTCAGCTCCCCGCCCGCCGTGCGCGAGGCCGTGCTTCAACTCTATGCGGACACCTGGCCCGGCGCGCCAATAACCACCCTTGAAACGGCGCTTGCGGATTTCGAGCGGCTTTTCACGGGGCAAACACCCGGCTACCTGGGAGTCGACACGGTTTATCACGACCTGCAGCACTCCCAGGACGTCGTGCTCGCGATGGCGAGGCTGATGGCCGGTTACGAAAAAAGCCACCAGGACGGACCGCGCATCGGCGCGGAGCGCGCGTTGATGGGCCTGGTGACCGCGCTCTTTCACGACTCCGGCTACATCCGCGAGAACGCCGAGCGTGACATACCGAATGGCGCCGTATTCACGCGCCAGCACGTCACGCGCGGCGCCCGTCATCTTGCGCGCTACCTGCCGGCCATCGGCCTCTCCGACTGGGTTCCCGTGTCGACGCGCATCGTCCACTTCACCGGCTATGAGATGCCGCTCGACCTGATCCGGGTCGGCGATCCGCGCGACCGCCTGGTCGGTCACCTGCTGGGAACGGCCGACATGCTCGCGCAGATGGCAGATCGCTGCTATCTGGAGAAGTGCCGCGATCGCCTATACGTGGAATTCGTGCTCGGCGATGTCGCTGCGCACAAGGGCGCCGGCGGCGTCAGGGTGCTGTACGGCTCCGGCCTCGATCTGCTGCGCCAGACGCCGCAATTCGTCGCGACCACAATCGAGAAACGCCTTGGCGGTACATTCGGCCACGCCTACCGCCACGTCGAGCCGCTATACGGCGGCGACAATCCGTACATGGATGCGATCCACCAGAATGTCGATTACCTGCGCGGACTCGCGCGCAACAGCCGGTGGCCCATGTTGCGCCGCAATCCGCCGGTGTTCACCGTCGAACGGAATGCGATGCAGGGCGTGCGCTCGCTGCTCGTCGCGCATCTGAAGGCAGTCTGGAGCGCGCCGGTTCCGGTCAATGTGAGCTGAGACGGGCCCAGCGCGACCGCATCCGCGGCGGCGCATTGACTCCCAGCACGTAGCGTTCGTGGATCGAGGGCAGCTGCGCGAGAATCGCGGCCTCTCCTTCGACATGCGCTCCCTTGATCGCCCCGCCGAGCACGTCCACGGTCAGTGACGGCAAGGCGCGGCGCGCGACCGGTGCGAAGCTCATGTGCCAGGGCTCGGGCTGCACGCCACTGCCGGCGCGCGTATAGGGCCGGTAGAAACCGTAATGGCTCATGTTGCGGCTGAGCCAGCGCGACAGCGCGGCAAATTTTCCGCCGCGCATGAATTCCAGCCGCTCCAGTTTCGGCTCGTAGCCGCCCGCGACCACCCGGCCGTCGACGACATCGATGTCGCTGCCCCAGTGATGACGGCTGGCACCCGGAAGAGCCGACCACAGCAGGATCATTTCGACCCGTTTTTCAGGTGCCAGGCGGATCATGTCCGCGGGCCGGCCCCTGCGATCGAGCGCAGGCCGCTCGCCGCGATACTTGGCATTCCAGATCCGGCGCTGGCGCTCGAAGTCGCGGAATGACGACAGCGGAAGAAGATCGATGCCTGCGCCTGCGGCATCCTCGCGCATCGCGAGGAATGCATCGACCACCGCGCTATGCAGCATGCAACGCGGGGATGCCAGATCGACGATGTGGCCGCGGTCACGACCGGTCAGTTGCAGCGCGTCCAAGCGGGCGATGCTACCGCACCCGGCGGCCCGCGAGTGTTCCGGGCGCCTTTGCAGTGCCATTCCTGCGGGCGGCGTATGATGGCCGGCCGGCTGAGACCGGCGCCTATAAATAATCGGGGGTCGGCGCGACTGCACCGCTACGACGCAATGAGGCCTACATTCAGGACCAGAGCGCTCGTCATGGCGACCATCGCCTGCGCGGCGCTGCTCGTGGTTCTGCTCGCGCTCGCGGCCATCGACCTGCGCCTCGATATCGCCGCGGACAATGTGCTGGTCGAACAGGTCGCCGCAGGCGGTGAGCCGCGGCGCACGGCCGGTATTGCCTCCGCGCTGGATCAACGTCGCAGCTCGAAGTTTGAACTCCGGCTATTGGTATTGGCCGGTGGTGGCCTGCTGCTGTTCGGCATCGCGTTTACTGCGGCCTGGCGGTTCGCGCGGCGCGTCGAAGGCCCGATGGAGGAATTGCGCGACTCTGTGGACCTGCTTGCGGGCGGTAACTGGGCCACCCACATCGAAACACCCGCGGGTGGCTACGGTGCCGACCTCGCCCACGCACTCGAACGGCTGCGCCTGAATCTGAGCGACCATGCGGCCACCGGCCGCGCGCTCGACATCATGCTCGACAGCATGAATGACGCCGTGTTCGTGACTTCGCCGGACGGCCTGATCAAGCGCGTCAATGTCGCGGCGACGCAGCTTCTCGGCTGGTCACAGATGGAATTGCTGGGGCGCGAGCTCGCCTACGTGATCTCCGACCAGGACCGCACGAATTTCAACATCGAACAGGCCGCCCACGAGACGCTCGAGTTGACCGTCAGGACACAGAATGGCCAGACCATCCCTGTATCGCTGTCAGGCTCGGTCATCGCAGCGGACGATCCCCGTTTCCAGGGCTGCATCTTCGTCGCGCGCAATATCACCGAGCGCAAGCGCGCCGAACGACGAATCCGCTATCTCGCGCGCTACGACACGCTGACCAAGATCCCGAATCGCATGCAGTTCCAGCATTCTCTGCAGCAGGCCATCGCGCGTGCGCGGCGCAGCGACCAGGCGCTGGCACTGATCTACATCGACCTCGATCATTTCAAGGAAGTGAACGACACCTTTGGCCATGCGGCAGGCGACCGCGCACTCGAGATCCTGAGTGAGCGGATGATCCGGCGCATGCCGCGCGGCACGATGCTCGGCCGTCTCGCAGGCGACGAGTTCGCCATATTCGTCGAGAACCTGCCGCGGGACGAGGACAACCGCCCGACCATCGCTGCACTCGCGCGCGAGCTCCTTGATGAACTCGGCCGCCCATTCCAGCTCGGGCAGCATGAGCTGTACGTAACGAGCAGCTTCGGTATCGCATTCTGCCCGCAGGATGCGGACAACGTCGTGGACCTGATCCGCGATGCCGATGCCGCGATGTATCACTCGAAGCAGAATGGCGGCAACAGCCACAGTTTCTTCACGACCGAGATGAGCGCGGTTGCGGTCGAACGGCTGATGCTGAAGAGCAAGCTGCGGCGCGCGATCGAGCGCGATGAACTCGTCATGTTCTACCAGCCCAAAGTGGACCTGCGCGACGGCCGCGTGGTCGGTGGCGAGGCGTTGCTGCGCTGGCGGCTGCCAGGTCACGGTGATATCCCGCCAGCGCAGTTCATCCCGCTGGCCGAGGAGTCGAACCTGATCCAGGAGATCGGCGAATGGGTGCTGAAGCGGGTCTGCAACGACTACCGGACCTGGCAGGACCAGGTGCCGAATCCCGGCCGCATTTCGATCAACCTGTCGCTGAAGCAGTTGCGCCAGGCTGAATTCCTGACCCGCTACCGCTCGGTGTTCGACGACACGGGTGTCGCGCCGTCGAACTTCGAGCTCGAGATCACCGAGACGACCCTGATGACCGACGCGCGCCGCATGGTGCGTCTCCTCGACGAGCTCTACGCGATGGGCCTGCACCTGTCCATCGATGACTTCGGAACCGGTTACTCCTCGCTATCCGCACTGCAGCAGTTCCCGGTCGGCACCCTCAAGATCGACCAGTCCTTCGTGCGCCACGTCGCCGTGTCGCGCGAGGATGCGACGCTCGTGCGTACCATCATCGAGATGGGAAAGAATCTCGACCTCGCGGTGGTCGCCGAGGGCATCGAGACGAAGGAACAGCTTGAATACCTGCGCAGCCTCAATTGCCACTACGGCCAGGGGCGGCTGTTCGGCGAGCCCATGTCGGCCGCCGATTTCCTGAAACTGCTGCTGATGCAGAGCCA